>JAHDVN010000657.1 GCA_023384635.1 Thermoanaerobaculia bacterium | reverse complement strand
GGACTGGAGAGCGACGAGGCGATCCTGCGGCAGTTCTACGCGGCGGTGCCGGTGCGTCTCGCGGGCAAGGGCCGCTGCGTGCTGGGCATCGGGACCGCGGTGACGGAGCGCGAGCGGCTGCGGGACCGGCAGAGCCGGGGTCGCCGCGAGAGCTTCGCGGTGTTCGCCGGCGCGACCCTGAGCCGGGAGCTGGTGTCCCGGATCGACGCCGGCGAGGTCGGCGAGGTGGAGACGGGCATCGGCGACCTCGAGGGCGCACACTTCGTCGCCGACGTGGTCGATCTGGGCACCGGCGAGGTCATCTTCGAGGCGAACGACCTGGTGCCGACCGACCTCGAGGAGCGGCTGAACGGGCGGGGGCACACGCCGGTCGAGATCTTCTTCCCGGACTGGGACCTGTGCGGCGGAGTGCTCTCCAACACCCTGCGCAAGGACACCACGCGGAACGCCAAGGAGGCGCTGCTCGAGATCTACCGCCGGATGCGGCCGGGCGATCCCCCCACCCTCGAGAGCGCGCGATCGCTCTTCTACGGCATGTTCTTCGACCCGAAGCGCTACGACTTCTCCCGGGTCGGCCGGTTCAAGTTCAACATCAAGCTCGATACCGACGTCCCCGTGGAGCAGAAGACGCTCTCGGACGCCGACTTCTTCCGGGTCATCGAGTTCCTGCTGCGGCTGCACCGCGACATCGGCCGCGTGGACGACATCGACAACCTCGGCAACCGGCGCGTCCGCGCGGTGGGCGAGCTGCTCGAGAACCAGTTCCGGATCGGGCTGGTGCGGATGGAGCGCGCCATCAAGGAGAAGATGTCCGTGCACCAGGACATCGACTCGGCGATGCCGCACGACCTCATCAACTCGAAGCCGGTGATCGCCGCCATCAAGGAGTTCTTCGGTTCGTCCCAGCTGTCCCAGTTCATGGACCAGACGAACCCGCTCTCCGAGGTGACGCACAAGCGGCGCCTCTCGGCCCTCGGCCCGGGCGGCCTCTCCCGCGAGCGGGCGGGCTTCGAGGTGCGCGACGTGCACCCGACCCACTACGGCCGCATCTGCCCGATC
>JAHDVN010000656.1 GCA_023384635.1 Thermoanaerobaculia bacterium | reverse complement strand
CGTCCTCGCCGGCGTGCCGGTCCGCCTGCCCTGAGGGATCCGTTGTCGCACGACGAGCTCCTGGCTGCCGCCTGGGCCGCCGCCGAGGCGGGCGGGGCGGTGCTGCGGCGCCACTTCCGCCGCGCCGGACTGCAGGTCGAGGAGAAGGCCCTCCACGACTACGTGACGGAGGCCGACCGCGCGAGCGAGGCCGCGGTGACGGAGGAGATCCGGCGGCGCTTCCCCGACCACCGCATCGTGGGAGAGGAGGGCGGCAGCCGCGGGGGCCGGGCGGGGGTCGAGGGCCCGGTCTGGGTCGTCGATCCGCTCGACGGTACGACCAACTTCGTCGAGGGCCTCCCGATCTTCGCGGTCTCCGTGGCCTGCCTCGAGAACGGCGTCCCGGTGGTCGGGGTGGTGCTCGACCCGGTGGGCCGGCACCTCTTCCGGGCCACCCGCGGCGGCGGCGCCTTCCTCGACGGGGAGCGCCTCGCGGTCTCGGGGCGCCCGGGCCTGGACGGCGCCTTCCTCGCCACCGGGTACCCCTACCGCGCCTACGCGGCGGTCGACCTCTACCTCGGCATCTTCCGCGACGCGCTGCTCAGGGCGCGGGCGATCCGGCGTTGCGGCGCCGCGGCGCTCGACCTCGCCCACACGGCGGCCGGCGTCTACGACGGCTTCTTCGAGCTCGGCCTCGCGCCGTGGGACATCGCCGCCGGCGCCCTCTTGATCGAGGAGGCGGGCGGGGTGGTGAGCGACTTCGACGGGGGCGGAGGCTACCTGGGGAGCGGCAACGTGCTCGCCGGGGGCGCCCCGGTGCATCACGACCTGCTCGCGGTCACGCGGCGGCACGCGAGCGAGGAGAAGGTGGCCGGGCTGGTGCGGTGAGGCAGGCCCCGCCGTTCCGGCCCACGCCCCCGACCGGCTCCCGGCCGCTCCGGCGCCGCGGGCTCGAGTTCCAGCTCGTTCCCGAGAACCCGCTTCGGCGGGCGCTGCGCCTGCGGCTGGGGCCCTGGGCCACGCGGATCACCGGCCTGCTCGCCCTGGCCGCCACCGCCGCGAGCCGCGCGGGGGGGGGCGC
>JAHDVN010000181.1 GCA_023384635.1 Thermoanaerobaculia bacterium | reverse complement strand
CTGTGCCCCCGGCGAGGTCGAGCTCGCCGCCGGCCGGGCGCGCGGCGGCGGGCGCGAGCTGCCGGTCGCCGCGGTCGTGGCCGAGCTCTACGCCCGGCGGATCGAGCCGATCGCGACCGGCTGGTACCGCTCGAGGCGCCGCCCCTACGACCCCGAGACCGGTGTCGGCTCGCCCTACGAGTTCTACGCCATGGCCTGCCACGCGGCGCGCGTCGCGGTCGACCCCGAGCTCGGCCTGGTCGAGGTGCGCGAGGTGGCCGCCGCGCACGACGTCGGCCGGGTGCTCCACCGCGATGCCCTGGAGGGGCAGGTCGAGGGCGGCGTCGTGCAGGGGATGGGGTGGGCGCTCACCGAGCGGCTGGTGCTCCAGGAGGGGCGGCTCTTGAACCCCGGCTTCACCGACTACCTGATCCCCACCGCCGCCGACGCGCCGCGCGTCGCGATCCGCCTCGTCGAGGCGGGGGACGGCAACGGGCCGTACGGTGCCAAGGGGATCGGCGAGCCGTCGCTGATCCCCACCGCGGCGGCGCTGCGCAACGCCGTTTCGGTGGCGCTGGGGATCGAAGTCGACCGCCTGCCGATGACGCCGCCCGCCCTCGTCGCCGCCCTCGCGGCGAACGGCTGATCCCTCCCCGCTGCGGGGCGGCCCCCGCGAATCTCCGGAAAACATGACAGCGGTCATAGGCGCGCCCCGGCGCGGCGAGTAACCTGAACCAACAAATGACCTGCTGATCCGTAGGTCCGCAGTGTTGCCCGGGGAGGACGTCATGCCCACGAACCGCTTCGCGCACCCCCGCGCGCCCGGTGGACGCGCCGCCCTGCCGGTCGGCCTGCTGGCCGGTCTGCTGGCCCTCGCCGCGGGCCCCCCGGGAGCCGCCGAGGAGGCGGCGACCTACTTCCGGCAGAACTGCATGAGCTGCCACACGATCGGCGGCGGGCGCACGGTCGGACCGGACCTCAAGCACGTCGCGGAGCGCAAGGACGCCGCCTGGCTCGAGGCGTTCATCGTCAACCCGAAGGCGAAGCTCGACGCCGGCGACCCGTACGCACTGCAGCTCAAGGAGGAGGCGCGCGGCGCCATCATGCCGCCGATCGCGGGCATGACGCCGGAGATCGCCCGCTCGCTGCTCGCCTTCGTCGCCGCCGAGTCGGCGCTGCCGAAGTCGCAGTTCGCCGGCCTCGAGGTGACCGACGAGCCGTTCGCCGCGGCCGACCTCGAGCGCGGTCGCGCCCTCTTCCGCGGCGGGGCCGCGCTCGCCAACGGCGGCCCGAACTGCCTCTCCTGCCACACCGTGCGGGGCCTCGGCGGGCTCGGCGGGGGGCGCCTCGCGCCCGATCTGACGAAGGTCTACGAGCGGCTCCAGGGGCGGCGGAACCTCGCCTCCTGGCTGCAGGCGCCGGCCACCCCGACGATGCGCCCGCTCTTCGTCGACCGGCCGCTCACCAACGAGGAGATCCTGCCGCTCGTCGCCTTCCTCGAGGAGGCGGCGCGGGCGGGGGGCGAGGACAACGCGCCGACGCAGCCGACCTTCCTGCTGCTCGGGCTGGGCGCGGCCGCCGTCGGGCTGGTGGCCGCCGACGCCGTCTGGCGGCGGCGCTTGCGCGCCGTCCGCCGCCCGCTGGTCGGAGGACGTCATGACTGAGCGCAACCGCAACCGCTGGATCCAGGACGTCGTCGATCCGGCCGAACGGGGCTGGGAGGAGTTCTACCGGAACCGCTGGCAGCACGACAAGGTCGTGCGCTCGACGCACGGCGTGAACTGCACCGGCGGCTGCACCTGGATGATCCACGTCAAGAACGGGATCGTCACCTGGGAGATGCAGGGGCTCGACTACCCCTCGCTCGAGGCCGGCCTGCCGCCCTACGAGCCGCGCGGCTGCCAGCGCGGGATCTCCTTCTCCTGGTACCTCTACAGCCCGCTGCGGGTGAAGTACCCGTACCTGCGCGGCGCCCTGCTCGACCTCTGGCGCGAGGCGCGGGCCGACCACGACGACCCGGTCGCCGCCTGGCGGTCGATCGTCGACGATCCGGACAAGCGCCGCCGCTTCCAGCGCGCGCGCGGCAAGGGGGGCTTCCGCCGCGGCGACTGGGAGACGGCGCTCGAGCTCGTGGCCGCCGCCCAGATCCACACCATCCAGAAGTACGGGCCGGACCGCATCGCCGGCTTCTCGCCGATCCCGGCGATGTCGATGATCAGCTACGCCTCCGGCGCCCGCATGCTGCAGCTGATGGGCGGCGTCTCGCTCTCCTTCTACGACTGGTACTGCGACCTCCCATCGGCTTCGCCCGAGGTCTGGGGGGAGCAGACCGACGTCGCCGAGTCGGCCGACTGGTACAACGCGAAGCTCCTGGCGGTGACCGGGTCGAACCTGAACATGACCCGCACCCCGGACTGCCACTTCGCGGCCGAGGCGCGCCACAACGGCTCGAAGATGTGGGTCTTCGCCCCGGACTTCAATCAGGTCGCCAAGTACGCCGACGAGTGGGTGGCGGTCAACGCCGGCCAGGACGGAGCCTGGTGGATGGCGGTCAACCACGTGCTGCTCAGGGAGTTCCACCACGAGCGGCAGGTGCCGTACTTCACCGACTACACCAAGCGCTACTCCGACGCGCCGTTCCTGGTCGAGCTGGTGCCCGACGGCGACGGCTGGCGGGCCGGGCAGCTGCTGCGCGCGGGGCGCCTGGCGCGCTACGGCCAGGTCGAGAACGGCGACTGGCAGTTCCTGATGTGGGACGAGGCCGCCGACGCGCCCCGCATGCCGATGGGCAGCGCCGGCTTCCGCTGGGCGAAGCGCGAGCAGGGGAAGTGGAACCTCCTGCTCGAGGACGGGGTCGACCGCGCGCCGATCGACCCGCGCCTCACCTTCCTCGGGAGCGAAGAGGGCGTGGCCCAGGTCACGCTGGACGACTTCGCCGAGGGGGCGACCCACCGCCGCGGCGTGCCGTACCGCACCCTGGTCACGGCGGCGGGCGAGACGGTGCGGGTGGCGACCGTCCTCGACCTGCTGATGGCCCAGTACGGGGTGCCGCGCGGGCTCGCCGGCGAGTACCCATCCTCCTACGACGACGAGAGCGCTCCGTACACCCCGGCCTGGCAGGAGCGCTTCACCGGGATGAGCCGGGATCTCCTCCTGCGCTTCGCGCGGGAGTGGGGGCGGACGGCCGAGCTGACCGGCGGCAAGTGCACCATCGTCATCGGGGCCGGGATCAACCACTGGTATCACGCGAACCTGATGTACCGGGCCGGCATCCACGCCCTGATGCTCTGCGGCTGCGTGGGCGTCAACGGCGGCGGCCTCGCCCACTACGTCGGCCAGGAGAAGCTCGCGCCGGGCGAGTCGTGGGGCGCGGTGGCGTTCGGCAAGGACTGGTACCCGCCGTCGCGGCAGCAGAACGCGCCCTCCTGGCACTACGTCCACACCGACCAGTGGCGCTACGAGCGCTCGTTCACCGACTACCACACGGTGCCGGGCGCCGGGCCGGGCGCCGAGCTCGCCCAGGGGCACACCATCGACCTGCAGGTCAAGGCGGTGCGCAACGGTTGGCTTCCCTTCTACCCCCAGTTCGACCGCAGCAGCCTCGCGCTCGCCCGCGAGGCGGTGGCGGCCGGCTGCGGCAGCGACGAGGAGATCGTCGCCTGGGTGGTCGACCAGCTCAAGAAGCGGGAGCTGAAGTTCGCGGTGGAGGATCCGGACGCCCCGGAGAACTGGCCCCGGGTCTGGTTCATCTGGCGCGGCAACGCGCTGATGGCCTCGGCCAAGGGGCACGAGTACTTCCTCAAGCACTACCTCGGCACCCACACCAACACCGTGGCCGAGGACTACGCGGGGGGCTCGGTGCGGGAGGTGGCGTGGAGGGAGCCGGCGCCGGAGGGAAAGATGGACCTCGTGGTCGATCTGAACTTCCGGATGGACACCTCGGCGCTCTACTCCGACATCGTGCTGCCGGCCGCCACCTGGTACGAGAAGGCGGACCTCAACTCCACCGACATGCACAGCTTCATCCATCCGCTCTCGCCGGCGGTCCCGCCGTGCTGGGAGGCGAAGAGCGACTGGCAGATCTTCCGCGCCGTGGCCCGCAAGTTCTCCGAGCTCGCCGAGCGCCACTTCCCGGAGCCGGTCAAGGACATCGTCGCCACTCCGCTCGCCCACGACTCGGCGGCGGAGATCGCCCAGACCGACGTCAGGGAGTGGATCACCGGCGAGGTGGAGGCGATCCCCGGCCGGACGATGCCGGGGCTGCGCGTGGTCGAGCGCGACTACCGCAACCTCTACCGGCAGTACGTCTCCTTCGGTCCCGCCGCGCGCGCCAGCGGCCTCGGCGCCCACGGCACCCACTACGCGATCGACGACCTCTACGACGAGATGCTCGGGACCCATCCGACCGTGGAGTGGGACGGCCGGCGCTACCCGTCGCTCGGCGAGGACCTGCACGTCTGCAACCTGATCCTCCATCTCGCGACGGTGACCAACGGCGAGCTCGCCTGGCGGTCGTACCGCAACATGGAGGCGAAGGTGGGGCTGCCGCTCGCCCACCTGGCCGAGAAGAACCGCGGCCGACGGCTCACCTTCGCCGACCTGCAGGCGCGGCCGCAGCGGTTCATCAACAGCCCGATGTGGTCGGGCCTGATCGAGAACGGCCGCGCGTACTCCCCGTTCACCTACAACGTCGAGGCGCTGGTGCCCTGGCGGACCCTGACCGGCCGCCAGCACTTCTACCTCGACCACCCGCTCTACATCGCCTTCGGCGAGCACCTGCCGACCTACAAGCCGAAGCCGCTCCCCACCCAGTACGCCGACACCCGCTTCACCGAGCGCCCCGAGGGAAGCCCGGTGCTGTCGCTCAACTACCTGACGCCGCACGGCAAGTGGCACATCCACTCCACCTACGGCGACAACCAGCGCATGACCACGCTGTCGCGCGGGGTGGAGCCGTTCTGGATCAACCACCACGACGCCGAGCAGCTGGGGATCGTCGACAACGACTGGGTCGAGGTCTTCAACGACCACGGCGTGGTGGTGACCCGGGCCGCGGTCTCGGCGCGCATCCCGCGCGGGATCTGCATCCAGTACCACTCCCCGGAGCGCACCTACTCGGTGCCGCGCTCCCCACTGCGCGGCAACCGGCGCGCCGGCGGCCACAACTCGCTCACCCGCACCCGGCTGAAGCCGAACCTGATGGCCGGCGGCTACGGGCAGTTCACCTTCCACTTCAACTACTGGGGCCCCATCGGCTGCAACCGCGACACGCACATCCTGGTGCGCAAGCTGCCGCGGCTCGACTGGTGACGCGGCGGCGCGAGAGGAGACGAAGCCATGAACGTGCGCTCGCAGATCGCGATGGTGTTCCACCTCGACAAGTGCATCGGCTGCCACACCTGCTCGATCGCCTGCAAGAACATCTGGACCGACCGCAAGGGCACCGAGTACATGTGGTGGAACAACGTCGAGACCAAGCCGGGCACGGGCTATCCGACGAAGTGGGAGGACCAGGGGGAGTACTACGGCGGCTGGGAGGTGGTGGACGGCGAGCTGCGGATCAAGTCCACGAGCCGGGCGAAGATCGTCGCCAACATCTTCCACCATCCGCACCAGCCGTCGATGGACGACTACTACGAGCCCTGGACTTACGAGTACAAGGAGCTGTTCAACGCCCCGGAGGGCCCCGACCAGCCGACCGCGCGCCCGATCTCGATGGTGACCGGCGAGTACATCGACGTGGAGGCGGGGCCCAACTGGGACGACGATCTCGGCGGCTCGCCGGTCTACGCCGCCAACGACCCGAACCTCGCCGGCCTCACCGCGGAGCAGCGCGACCAGCTGGCGGCGATCGAGCGGCTGGTGTTCTTCTACTTCCCGCGCATCTGCAACCACTGCTCGAATCCCTCCTGCGTCGCCGCCTGCCCGTCGGGCGCGCTCTACAAGCGCGGCGAGGACGGGATCGTGCTCGTGGACCAGAAGCGTTGCCGCGCCTGGCGCGCCTGCATCGCCGCCTGCCCGTACAAGAAGACCTTCTTCAACTGGTTCACCGGCAAGACCGAGAAGTGCATCCTCTGCTACCCCCGCCTCGAGACCGGGCAGGCGCCGGCCTGCTTCCACTCCTGCGTGGGGCGCATCCGCTACCTCGGCGTGCTGCTCTACGACGCCGACCGGATCG
Source organism: Thermoanaerobaculia bacterium (assembly GCA_023384635.1). Classification (GTDB taxonomy): domain Bacteria; phylum Acidobacteriota; class Thermoanaerobaculia; order Multivoradales; family JAGPDF01; genus JAAYLR01. The sequence continues at coordinate 954 of JAHDVN010000181.1, read as the reverse complement.
AGGAGGTGGCCAAGCTCCCGGCCGAGGAGCTGATCGAGGGGCAGCGCGCGCTGATCCTCGACCCGCACGACCCGGAGGTGATCCGGGCGGCGCGGGCGAACGGGATCCACGAGTCGGTGATCGAGTCGGCGCAGGGGTCGCCGGTCTACAAGTTCGTGAAGGTCTGGAAGCTGGCCCTGCCGCCGCACATCGAGTTCCGGACGCTGCCGATGCTCTTCTACGTGCCGCCCCTCTCGCCGGTGATGGCGCAGAAGGAGGGGGGGATCGTCGACCACGTCTCGGACGACCTCTTCCACGACATCGACCAGGCGCGGGTGCCGATGCGCTTCCTCGCCAACCTCTTCGGGGCCGGGCACGAGGGGAAGGTGCGCTTCGCGCTCGCCAAGCAGAAGGCGGTGCGGCTCCACCGGCGCGCGCTGACGGTGGGCGACGTGTCGCCCGAGACCGCCGCCCGCGCGCTGCGCGAGGCGGACTGCTCGCCCGAGGAGGCGGAGGCGATCTACCGGCTCACCTCGCTCTGCACCTTCGAGGAGCGCTTCGTGATTCCGCCGATGCACCGCGAGGAGGCGCTCGAGATGATGGCGGACCCGATGGAGGTCAAGCAGGCGACCGGCTTCGGCTTCGTGGCCGGGCCGCGGAGGGGGTCGTGAGGGGGCGCGGGTGACGGCGCCGGCCGGGGCCGTGGCGGCGGTGCGGGGCGGGAGCGCCGGGCTCCACGACGGGCTGGCGGCGCTGCTGCGCTATCCGGGCCCCGAGCGGGGCGCGGTCGCCGAGCAGCTGCTGGCGCGGGCGCGGGCGGAGGCCCCGGAGGTGGCGGCGGCGGTGGCGGCCCATCTCGCCGAGGTGGCGGCGCTGCCGCTCTCCGGCCTCGAGGAGCTCTACACCGTGACCTTCGACCTCAACCCGGTGGTGACGCTGGAGATCGGCTGGCACCTCTTCGGCGAGCAGTACGAG
>JAHDVN010000655.1 GCA_023384635.1 Thermoanaerobaculia bacterium | reverse complement strand
GGCGCCGCAGGCCGCGCAGGGGAACTTCCGGATCGCGGCCGCGACCCCCTCGCGGATCGCGGTGTCGGCCGACTCGGCCATGCCGCCCCCTACGCGCCGGTCACGGCTTCCCGGAAGCCGGCGGCGGGGGAGGCGGGGGCGGCGCGGCGGCAGGTGTGCCGAAGCCCGGGTAGCTCGCGACCGGTGCCCAGCCCGCGGCGCCGGGGTGCCAGGCCATCGCGTCGGGCGCCACCTGGCCCGCCGCGAGCATGGCGCGCAGCGCCTCGTCGGTGTACGGGCCGTAGGTCTGCCCGCCGACCGCGAGCGACCAGCGCGGCGCCGAGCCCGCGGGCGGCGGCGGCGGGGCCGCGACCGCTCCGGGCGGCGGCGGCGGCGTGGCGGCCGGGGCACCGGCGGCGACGCCCTGCATCGCCTGCCCCATCATCTGCCCCATGCCGACCCCGGCGCCGAGGCCGACGCCCGCGCCGGCGAGGCCGCCCGGGTTTGCGGCCGCGACCTTGATCGCCTCGGCGGCCTGCATCTGCGTGTACTGGCCCATCCGGTCGCCGAGAACGCCGAGCTTCGAGCGCTGGTCGATCGCCGCCTCCACCTCCTCGGGCAGCGAGATGTTCTCGACGAAGAAGCGGGAGAGCTCGAGGCCGAAGCTCGCGAACTCGGGCCCGATCACCTGCCGGCCGAAGGCGGAGAGCTCGTCGTAGTGCGAGGCGAGGTCGAGGGCCGCGATCTTGGACTCGGCGATCGCGTCGGAGAGCTTCGAGAGCACGATCGAGCGCAGCTGGCCGGTGATCTCGTCGGTGGTGGTGAGCCCCTGGGTGCCGACCACGGAGGCGAAGAAGAGCTTCGGGTCGGCGATCCTCATCGCGTAGGTGCCGAAGGCGCGCACCCGGATCATCCCGAAGTCGGTGTCTCTCATCATCACCGGGTTCGCGGTGCCCCACTTCAGGTCGGTGAAGAGGCGGGTGTTGAAGAAGTAGACCTCGGCCTTGAACGGCGACTGGAAGCCGTACTTCCAGCCGCGCAGCGTGGTCAGGATCGGCACGTTCTGGGTCGAGATGGTGTACGTGCC
>JAHDVN010000654.1 GCA_023384635.1 Thermoanaerobaculia bacterium | reverse complement strand
ATACAACCACCATTGCCGAGTGCCTTTCAGGGTCTCATCACCTTGTGCCATCAGTTCCTTGTGTTCGGCCCGCCGGACCTTGTCCACCGCCTCACCCAGGTATTTGCTGATATGAAATTTGTCATGCACGATGTCCGCGTCGGGGACCTGCTTCTGGATCGTCTGGATAAACGGCTCCCACATGTCCACCGCCACCGCCTCAACGGTCTGCTTTTGCTCCGGGCTGAGCGTTTCCCACAGTTGGTCAGCCGCCTCGGCCGTCCTCTCCTCCACCACATCCAAGACCCGAGATTCCTCCCAATCCGTCAGTCGCGGGAGATAGGATTGCCCGCGCTGGAAACTCTTTTCATCCATCCCCAGGTGTTTGAGCTCCTCCAACCGACGTCGTTCCAGGCCCCGCTCCACGGCCCGGCGCATGATCTCCTGGGCCGTGTCCCAACCGATGCCCAGCAATTCACACGCCTGGCTGATGCTGCCGCTGGCCAACAACACCTCCACCGCAAAGCGCTCAAACAGCAGCGTGAAGCGCCCCTGCGGCGCCGCCCAGGGCACCTGCATGGTTTTGACCCCGTGCTCCGGACAGTCCGCGCGCGGCGTCCGGGCCCGCATCAAGGTGGTAAACGGCATCGTATCCAAATGCCGCCAGGTCCGCTCCGGCGCACCATCATGAATCGAACACTCCCGCCCGCACTCCGGGCACTTGGCCGCCGCACCCCATTGCCAGCCCAGTTCAATCTCCACCTGCTTTTCCGCCAGCTTCAGTTCCACACTCTTAACCTCCCAAGGGCTGCCCACACCCAAAAGTAATGCGTAATGTTTTTGCAGTTCGCGATCGATGCTCATGGCCCCGGAGCCTGCCACCACCCGCGTCCTCGAACCCGCTTCTTTCACCAAGGACGCCCGACCGGCGTAGCGCAGCGGCAGCGGAGCGGAGTCCGGCGCGAAGCGGTTTGATCACCGTTCCACCCACAACGCTCGCCATGAAATCAACTCCTTCTCACAGCCTTCATTCTAAAAGCTCTTTCTACTTCCGCCCCAACCCAGCAACTAAATTCCCCGAATATCC
>JAHDVN010000653.1 GCA_023384635.1 Thermoanaerobaculia bacterium | reverse complement strand
ATCCTTCTCGACCTGACTTCGATGCGGCTGGACAGCCCGGGCCACGAGGATACCTTGTCCAAGATCGACAAGGCCAACGACGCCAAAGACAAGGAGGTGTTGGGCCAGATGCGTGATGTGCTCGGCGAGTTCGCTGACCACACGGCACGGCTGATCCACGACACGACCGGCCCGAGGGATGTGTTCCACCAGATGCCGGGCCGCCGGGATGCCTCACCCGGTGAGGCTTCTGGGACGAATAGCACAACTCCCGAGGAATCCTGATGCCTACGAACCGGCAACTCGAATGGGTTGAGATTCAGGACTTCGCTCCTGGGTTGTTCACGGTTGCGGACTGGCTGATCCCCTCGCACGGTTCGCAGCTTATGGAGGACTGCTTCCCTCAGGTTGGCGGCGGGCTGCGGGCGTTCGTGAAGCCTGAGACGGTTACCACGAGCGGGCTGTCTGACATCGCTAACGAGGCGGTAGTGGGCTGCTTCGTCCATTACCCCGGGTATAGGCACGGTGTCGGGAACAAGCCCGATTACTTTTTGGCGATGCGGAACATCACCGACAACCGCATCCGCATTTACCGTCTCGACACGTCCGACGATGCCACGTCGTGGGTGCAAGTAGGTACTGCGATGGCGGCGCCGAGTTCCCTTGCTACTAGGCCAAACCCCGTGCAGTTCGCTTTGTTCAAGGATGGGTCAGGCGACTTGTGGGTAGTGTTTAACATTTACCATGTTTCGAGCGACGATGGTCTTTATGCGATTGACTGGTCGCAGACAGGTGGTTCGCAGGTGTGGACTAAGCTCGCGCCTACAGGACCCACGTCGGGTGAGGCTATTGCTGGACCGCTGGCCGTTCACGACGATCGAATCTATGTAGGTGCTGTCCCTAATGTGGTTTGGTACTCAGACAGCATGTCCACGTCGTTTCAGGCGTCCAACTTCTTGCCACTCAACGCTAGTGTCACGGGCAACTCGCTTATGTCTATTGTGCCGTTCGCCCCTTCTGACCTTCTTGTTGGCTTTTCTGCTTCTCCGTGGAACATGGTGCAAGGCGACATTACTGATCCGATTGTTC
>JAHDVN010000180.1 GCA_023384635.1 Thermoanaerobaculia bacterium | reverse complement strand
AAGGTCACGACGCGCGGCTCGAGCGCGGGCGGCCGCTCGGGGAGCGGCACGCGGAGCATCCGCCCGAGGGCGCGCGCCAGGAAGTCGTCGAAGCGCCCGCCCGGGTAGCCGAGCTCGGCGACCGCCCGGTCGCAGAGCGGGCGCAGCTGCCGGTAGAGGCGCGCCGTCCCCTCGGTGTCGAGCGAAACGAGCACGTCGGTGAGCAGGTCGTAGCGCCGGTAGCTCGCCGCATCGAGATAGGACCGCCCGCCGCGGCTCGCGGCCATGAACGGCGCCGCAGGCGCCAGGAAGCGCACGTGCCCGGCCGGGCTCTCCCCCGCGGCGACGTTGATCACCGCCGCCACGAAGCGCCGCACCAGCTCCTCGGGCGCGAGCCAGGCGACGAGCTGCGGGTGCGCCGAGAGCCCCGCGGCCAGCTGCCGCACCAGGGCGTCGCTGGCGTCGAGAGCGGGCAGCGCGAGCGGCGGGTCCGCAGGCGCTGGCTCGGCGGCCGGCTCGGCCTCCTCGGCGGGCGCCGCCGCGAGGGCGGGAATCTCCGTCGCGGGCGGCGCCGCGGGACGCCGCAGCACCCACCAGCCCACCCCCACCACGGCGATCAGGAGCGCCACCGCCGCCGCGAGCGCCCAGCTCCCCATCGACCGCTCCTCCGGTGGCTCCCCCGCTCCCGCGTCCTCCACCCGCTCGATCTCCACCTCGTCGAAGTCGCGCATGTCGCCCTCCCGGCAGTTCGGCGGGAACGCCTGCAAGGAACTTGCCGCCCGCGGTGACGCGAGGACACCTCGCTTCGCGCGAAGCGATGGGGGACGGAGGAAGGATTCTGGGTGGGGGGAGCGGTGTACAAGCCCTGGCGGCTACGGGCCGGATGGGGAGACCCCAGGCCGACACAGGTGTCGAAGCACGAACCCGAGAGCGTCGACCACCGCGCCGTTCGCGGCGTAGTCGGCAAACGGGTGGTCGCCGGCGCGGACTACGAGGTCGAGGTGCTGTCCGCGATCGGCGAGCTCGCGGCGGAGCTCCTCTGCATGCGTGCGTGCGAAGTCATCTTCGTTCACGAAGGCGCGGAAGGCGAGACGGGACGGCAAGGCGCCGCCGCTGCGCTCGATTGCAGACCACAGGCCCACCCCGGCGATGATCGCCAAGGCCTGGACGGCGGGCATTCGGCAGGCGAGAGCGGTTGCCAAGTGGGCGCCGAACGAGTTGCCGACGAGCCCCATCGCGTTCGACGTTGGCGCGGGGAGGCGCGGCAGGAGTTCGCCGACGAAGAAGCGCAGGACGCGATCGATCCGGTCCTCGGGCTCCAGGAGGACCGGCGGATTCGACAGGACGAGCAGATCCAGCGGCGCGGAACCGCACCGGCAACGGGCCGTTTCGGCCTCGGCGAGCACGGCGTCGGGAGTGGAGAGCCGCCGCCGCTCGTACTCCTCCGGTCCGATCGCCCCCCCGAGCCAGACGAGAAGCGGCGCCGGGGCCAGACGGTCGCGCGGCTCCCTCACGAAGTCGGCGAAGACCTCGAGCCCCAGCTCCGGGCTCCAGAAGGAGAGCCTCACCTCTCGAGCGTATCTCGTGGCCCGGTGGGCTTTCGGGGCGAGCCAGGCAACCCGGCCCTGATCCTCTCTCTCTACCCGGAATTCGTTACAGCGGCCGGCTTGCCCCGGCGTGCCCGTTGCCGCATGATCCGCGCATTCTTCTGGGAGGGCGAGCGACCATGAAGCCGATCGTGCGGGTGGGGTTGGCGGTGCTGGCGGGATTGGTGGTGGGGAGCGCGGTGAACATGGGGCTGGTCATGGTGGGAGGGGCGGCGATTCCTCCGCCCGAGGGGGCGGACGTCTCCTCGATGGCGGGGCTGAAGGCGTCGATGCCGCTGTTCGAGGCGAGGCACTTCCTCTTCCCCTTCCTCGCCCACGCGGTGGGCACGCTCGCGGGGGCGTTCGTGGCGGCGCGGCTCGCGCGCCCCGGCAAGCGGATGGGGCCCGCCTTGGCAGTCGGCTGCTTCTTCCTCGCCGGGGGCGTGAGCGTCGCGCTCGCGGCGCCGCCGCCCGCCTGGTTCGCGGTCCTGGACCTCGGCGCCGCCTACCTGCCCATGGCCTGGATGGGCGGGCGGCTCGGCGCGCGGGAGAGCTGAGCGGGCGGCGATGGCCGCTCCCGGGCTCCCCGCTCCCGCGCCGCGCGCCGGCTCCCCCGGGGCGCGCGCGGCGCTCGCCGCGATCCGAGCCCTCCACACCGCCGTCTGGGCGTTCTTCGTCGCCTGCATCGCCGCGGTCTTCGTCTTCGCGTGGCGGGGGCGCTTCGCCTGGGCGCTGGCGGCGGCGGGGATCGTGCTCGTCGAGGTGCTGGTGCTGGCGCTGAACCGGATGCGCTGCCCGCTCACCCCGATCGCGGCGCGGTTCACCCCAGACCGCCACGCGAGCTTCGACATCTACCTGCCCGAATGGCTCGCGGCGCGCAACAAGGAGATCTTCGGCCCCCTCTACCTCGCGGGCGTCGTCTACCTCCTCCTCGCCTGGCTGCGCGCGGTGTGAGCGGAGGGGACGGTGGCGGCGGCCGGGACGGGAGGCGAGGCCCGGGAGTGAGATACTCGTCGCGTTGAGCCCCACCAGTCGCGCGACGAGACTCCTCCGGTCGCTCTACCGCGCCGGCCTGCGGGCGGTGGAGCGGGGGGTGCACCGCCTCGGGCTCGCCTACGCCCGCGCCGGCGACTTCTACTCGCCGTTGCCACTGCGCGAGCGGCTCGAGCGGACCCGGGCGCGCTGGGACCGCCCGTCGGAGCTTTCCGGGGTCGATCTCGACGTCGCGGCGCAGGGCGCGCTCCTCGGGCGGCTGGCGCAGCGCCACGGGGCCGAGCTCGCGACCCTCCCCCCGTTCGCGGAGCTCAAGCGGGCCGGATTCGGGCCCGGCTTCACCGAGGTGGACGCCGCGGTCTCCTACTTGGTCCTGCGGGCGCTGAGGCCGCGCCGCTACGTCGAGATCGGCTCCGGGCTGTCCACCGCCGTGGCGGCGCTCGCCGCCGAGCGGAATGCGGCGGAGGGGGCGCCCTGCGCCATTACCGCCGTCGATCCCTTCCCGGCGCGGCCGCTGGCGGCGCGGCGCGACCTCGAGTTGGTGGCGTGCGAGGTGCAGGATCTCGGGCCGGAGTGGTTCGCCCGTCTGGAGGCCGGCGACGTCCTGTTCATCGACTCGTCGCACGTGGTGCGCATCGACGGCGACGTGCCCCACCTCTATCTCGAGGTCGTGCCGCGCCTCGCGCCCGGCGTCGTGCTCCACGCCCACGACATCCCCTGGCCGCGGCTCGCGCCGCATCCGGCGGAGACCTACGTCACGCGCGCCAAGTGGCCGATGTTCTGGACGGAGGCGATGCTCCTCACCGCGCTGCTGGCGTTCAACCGCGAGTTCCGCCCCCTGCTGTCGACCAGCCTCCTGCGCCACCACGACGAGGATCTGCTCGCGGCCCGACTTCCCGGCTACCGGAAGCTCGACCCGCCGGATCACGACACGCATGCCGGCTCCCTCTGGTGGTGCCGCCTCCCCGTGCCGCCGCCGCTCGCCGGCGCGGCGGCGGCCCCGGGGCCGCCCTGACCGGATTCCGCAGCGAACCAAGAGGAGGATCCCCCGATGTCCCGCGCCGCGCTGAGCCTGCACGTCTTCGGCCTCTACCTCGCCCTGGTCGGCGCCACGCTGGCCGTGGCCCCGAACGCGATGCTCGCCCTCTTCCGTCTGCCCCTGACCGAAGACGTCTGGATCCGGGTGCTCGGGGTGGTGGCGCTGGCGCTCGCGCTCTACTACCTGCTCGCGGCGCGACACGAGGTGGTGCCGTTCTTCCGCTGGACGGTGGCCGGCCGCCTCGGCGGCTTCGTCGGCTTCACGGCCCTGGCGCTCCTCGGCTTCGGCCCGCCCGCTCTCGCCCTCTTCGGCGCCGTCGACCTCGCGGGTGCCGTCTGGACCCTCTGGGCCCTGCGGGCCGACCGGGCGGCTTGAAGCACGCAGCCGATCGTCGCTGGCCGGTCGCGTAAGATCGGCCGGCTCTTCCGGGATCCGATGCGCCGCCGACTCCTCCCCCTCGCCCTCCTCCTCGCCGCCCTCGCGGCGTCCGCAGGCTGCGACGGAGACGGGCGCACGCCCGTCGTCGTCTACTCGCCGCACGGGCGCGACCTGCTCGAGCTCGTGGAGCGGACCTACGAGGCGGCCCACCCCGAGGTCGACGTCCGCTGGCTCGACATGGGCTCGCAGGAGGTCTACGACCGGCTGCGCTCCGAGCGCGCCAACCCGCAGGCCGACCTCTGGTTCGGCGGGCCGGACACCATCTTCGCCCGCGCCGCCGCCGACGGCCTGCTCGCCCCCTACCGCCCGAGCTGGGCCGAGGCGCTGCCGCCCGGCTCGCACGGCGAGGGGGATCTCTTCTTCGGCGTCTACCGCACCCTGCCGGTGATCGTCTTCAACGAGCGCGCGCTCGCGCCGGAGGAGGTCCCGGGCGACTGGGAGGCTCTCCTCGACGCGCGCTACCGCGGGCGGATCCTGATCCGCGACCCGATCGCCTCCGGTGTGCTGCGCACCTTCTTCGGCATGGTGCTGGCGCGCTCGGTCGCAGCGACCGGGTCGCCCGATGCCGGCTTCGACTGGCTGGCGCGGCTCGACGCGCAGACCAAGGAGTACGTCGCCAACCCCGCCCTCATGCACGAGAAGCTGCTGCGGCAGGAGGGGGCGATCACCCTCTGGGAGCTCACCGACACGCTGCTCGAGCGGCGGCGCGGCGCGCCGTTCGGCTACCGCTTCGCCACCTCCGGCACGCCGGTGATCGACGACTCGGTCGCGCTCGTGGCCGGGGCGCCGCACCGCGAGGCGGCGGTGGCGCTGCTCGAGTGGCTGGGGGGCGAGGAGGCGCTCGCGCTCGCCGCCGAACGGGTCTTCCGTATCCCGGCGCGCACCGATCTGCCCCCCGAGCGCCTCCCGGAATGGGCGCGCGAGGCGCTGGCCGCGATGACCCCGGCGGTCTACGACGAGGCGTTGGTGGCGCGCGAGATCAACGCCTGGATGGCGCGCTGGGACCGCACGGTGCGCGGCCGGGGCGCGGCGGCGGGGCGATGAGCGCCTTCGTCCGCCTCGAGGGGCTCGACAAGCGCTTCGGCGGCCACGAGGTCCTGCGCGACGTCTCCCTCGAGGTGGCCGAAGGGGAGATCGTCGCATTGCTCGGCCCCTCCGGGAGCGGCAAGACGACCCTCCTGCGGCTGCTGGCCGGCTTCGAGCGGCCGGACTCCGGGCGCGTCGTGGTGGACGGCAAGGCGGTCACCGACCTCCCGCCGGCGCGCCGCGGCGTGGGGATGGTCTTCCAGCACTACGCCCTCTTCCCGCACCTGCCGGTCGGGGGAAACGTGGCCTTCGGGCTCGAGGGGCGCGGCCTCGCGAAGGCCGACGTCGCCCACCGCGTCCACGAGTGCCTGGTGCGGGTCGGCCTCGAGGGGTTCGAGAGGCGCCGGATCGCCGAGCTCTCCGGCGGCCAGCAGCAGCGCGTGGCGCTCGCCCGCGCGCTCGCCCCCGAGCCGCGCGTGCTGCTCCTCGACGAGCCGCTCTCCAACCTCGACCCGGCGCTGCGCGAGCGCACCCGGCGGCAGCTCAAGCGCACCATCCGCGAGGTCGGCATCACCACGCTCCTCGTCACCCACGAGCAGGAGGAGGCGTTCGACCTCGGCGACCGGGTGGCGGTGCTGCACGCCGGCCGGCTCGACCAGGTGGGGCGCCCCGAGGAGCTCTACCGCGACCCGGCGACGCTCTTCGTGGCCCGCTTCATCGGCCGCGCGAGCCTTTTGCCGGGCGTCGTCACCGCCGTCGAGGGGCTCCACCACTGGCTCCGCCTCGACGGCCCGGAGGGGCTCGAGATCGGCGGCGTCGCCCAGGAGCAGCTCCCGCCCGGCACGCGCGTCGAGGCGGTGGTGCGCCCCGAGGGGCTGCAGCTGCGCCCCGAGGGGACGCCGGCCACCCTCGCCGGCCGCGTCGCCGACCGCCGCTTCGCCGGCCTCGGCACCTACTACGCGGTGGCGCTCGACCGCGGCGGCGAGGTCGAGGTGCTGATGGGGGCGCGGGCGGCGAGCGAGGGGGAGCGCGTCGGGGTGGCGTTCGCCACCGAGGCGATGCCGCCCCGGCTCTTCCCGCGGGAGGGTTGATGCGCCGCCGCCCCCTCTGGCTCGCGGCGGGGCTGGCCCTCCTGCTCGCCTGGCTGGTCGGCTACCCGCTCGCGGTCACGATCGCCCCCGCCCTCACCGGCGCGCCGGGGAGCGCGGCGCTCGGGCCGCTCACCGATCTCGTCACGCGGCCGCGCGAGCTCGCGGCGCTCGCCAGCAGCCTCTGGATCTCCCTCGCCTCGGTGGCGCTCGCGGCGGCGATCGGGGTGCCGCTGGCCCTCCTCGTCAGCCGCTTCGAGTTCCCCGGGCGCCGCCTGCTCACGGCGCTGCTGGCGCTGCCGGTGGCGCTGCCCCCCCTCGTGGGGGTGATCGCGTTCCTCTACCTCTACGGCGAGAGCGGCCTCGCGGCGCGCGCCGTGCAGGGGCTGTTCGGTCTCCAGGGCGCTCCCTGGCGGCTCGGCGGCGCGCCGGCGATCCTGCTCGTCCACGCCGCCTCGATGTACGTCTACTTCTACCTCTTCACCCGCGCCGCCCTGGCGCGCGAGGACGCCTCGCTCGGCGAGGCGGCGGCGGCGCTCGGGGCGGGGCGCTGGCGCACCTTCCGGCGCGTCGGCCTGCCGATGCTCGCGCCGGCGCTCGCCGGGGCCGGGGTGCTGGTCTTCATGACCGCGCTGGGCTCCTTCTCGGCGCCCTACCTCTTCGGCGGCTCGTTCCGGGTGATGACGACGCAGATCCTGGCGAGCAAGCAGAACGGCGACCTCGACCACGCCGAGGCGGAGACGGCGCTGCTCGTGCTGGTGGCGCTCGCCGGCCTCTGGCTGGCGCGCCGGCTCGACCGCCGGCGCGACCTCGCGGTGACCCAGCACGGCACCCCGCCCGCGCCGCGCCGGGCCACGAGCCCGCTCGCCCGCCTCGGAGCCGTGGCCACGGGCTGGGGGGCGGCGCTGCTGCTGCTCGCGCCGCACGCCACGCTGCTCCTCCTCTCCTTCGTGCCGGCGGGGACCTGGACCACCGAGGCGCTGCCGCC
>JAHDVN010000652.1 GCA_023384635.1 Thermoanaerobaculia bacterium | reverse complement strand
GATCTGCCTCTCGCAGCGGCTGGCGGAGAAGATCCTGGTCGTCCCGGCCGAGGAGAGGTGAAGGCCGTGCCCGACGAGGCGGCCCGCGCCGCCCCGCCGGTCGTCCCCGGAGAGCGGCGGCCGCGCGTCGCCCTGGTGGGGAACCCGAACACCGGCAAGACCACCCTCTTCAACCGCCTCTGCGGCGTGCGGGCGAAGACCGCCAACTTCCCGGGCACCACCACCGACGTCCGCTTCGGCCGCTGCCAGCTCGGGAGCGAGGCCGACCCGTGCGCGGTCGAGCTGATCGACCTGCCCGGTCTCTACCGGCTCTCGCTCGCGCTCCCCGAGTCCCAGATGGTCGCGGGGATCCTCGCGGGCGGGGTGCCGTTCCAGCGCCCGGACGCGGTGGTGGTCGTGGTCGACGCCACCAACCTGGTGCGGAACCTCTACCTGGTGGGCGAGGTGCTGCGCGCCGGGCTGCCGACGGTGGTGGCGCTCAACATGATCGATCTCGCCCAGCGCCGCGGCCTCACGATCGACGCCCGTCGCCTCTCCGACCTCCTGGGCTGCCCGGTGGTGCCGATCGTGGCGCGCCGCGGGGTGGGCGTCGATCCTCTCCGCGGCTTCCTGCGCCGCGTGCTCGACGAGGGGCACCCACCGCGGCCGCTCGCCGAGCCGCCGGCCCCCGACGCCGCCGGGGAGCTGCCGACCTCGCGGCTGGAGGAGTGGGCCGAGAGGGTGGTGGCGGCGAGCGTCGGCGGCTCGGGCGCGCTCGGCACCGCCAGCGACACGGTGGTCGAGCGCTTCGACCAGGCCTTCACCCACCCGGTGGCCGGCATCCTCATCTTCGCCGCGGTGATGAGCGGCCTCTTCTGGACGATCTTCGCCTTCGCGACAGTGCCGATGGACCTCATCGAGGCGACCTTCTCCCACCTCGGAGAGTGGGTCGAGGCGACCCTGCCGCCGGGCGCGGTGCGCGACCTCGTGGCCGGGGGCGTGCTCGGCGGCATCGCCGGCACGGTCGTCTTCCTCCCCCAGATCTGCCTGCTCTTCTTTCTGATCAGCCTGCTCGAGGACACCGGCTACCTG
>JAHDVN010000179.1 GCA_023384635.1 Thermoanaerobaculia bacterium | reverse complement strand
CGACAAGCTCTCGGCCGAGGAGCTCGACCAGGTCACCGACTTCGTCCTCGCCCTGGCCGCGCCGCCGGACGGCGGCGCGACCGGCGCGGAGGCGGCGGTCCCATCCCCCGGAGGTGGCGCATGGATTCCCAGCGACTGAAGGACATCCAGGAGCGGCTCGAGCTGCTCGACGACCGGCTCGGGCACCGGATCCGCCCGAGCCGCCACCACTCCTTCGTGCGCGCCGGCGCCGAGCAGGTCGAGGAGCGGGTGCGCGACCTGGCGGAGTTCACCTCCGAGCTCCACGGGCTCGTCGCCGAGCTGGTGCAGGCGCTCGCCGCCCGCGAGGGCTGAGCGGCTCAGAGGAGCAGGAGGGCGGCGGCCGTCACCGCCGCGATTCCCGCCAGGCCCACGCCGGTCGCGAGCCGGAACGCTCCGCGCCCCACCGTCATCGCGAGCGCGAGCTTGAGGAGGCTGTTGGCGATCACCCCCACGGCGAGGGCGCGCGCCGCGGTCTCGATCGGGATGCCGCCGGCCAGGCGCGACATCGAATAGGTGAGGGCGTCGAGGTCGGTGAGGCCGGTCAGCGTCGCGGTGGCGTAGACGCCCGAGGCGCCGAAGCGCGCCTCCGCCCACTCGATCCCGTAGAGCACGACCTGGAAGGCGAGCGCGAGCTGGACCGCCGCCCCGAGCCGCAGCGGGTTGCCGGGGGCCGCCACCGCGGGCTCCGCGGCGGGGCGCCGGCGGCGCAGGAGGAAGGCGAGGCCGAGAGCGCCGGCGGCGAAGCCGGGCCAGAGGAACCGCCCCGCGGCGAGCCCCACCTCCCGGTTGAGGAGGGCGGAGAGGAGCACCACCCGCACCGGCAGCACGGTGCAGGCCGCCAGCACTCCGAGCGCGAGGGCCTGGCCCTGGGCCGGGGCGCGCCGGCTCTCCCGCGCGAAGTTCAGGGTCACCGCAGTCGACGAGACGACGCCGCCGAGCAGCCCGGCGAGGCCGTACCCCTTCTCCGCCCCCGCCACCCGCAGCGCCAGGTAGCCGGCGAAGGAGAGGGCCGAGAAGAGGAGCACCAGGGCCCAGATCTCGCGCGGACGCAGCCCGTAGCCGGGGCCGAACGGCCCGGTGGGCAGGACCGGCAGGAGGACGAGCGCCAGCACCGCGAAGCGGAAGGTGGCCTCCAGCTCCTCGGAGCGGATCCGCTCCACCCAGCCGTGAAGCCGCCCCTTCTCCACCAGCACCAGCGCCGTGACCGCGAAGACGGCGCCCGCGGCCCCCAGCCAGCCGGCGCCGGCGAGCGCCCCGGCCGCGAGCACCACGACCGCCGCCACCTCGGTGGTGGCGTCGATCCGACCCGCCGAGGCGGTGGCGTGATAGGCCACCGCGACGAGCGCCGCGCCTCCGGCGAGCAGCGCCACCCCCAGCCCGAGCTGGACCTCCCTCGCGACCACCGCCGCGAGCGCGCCGAGGAGGCCGAGGAGCAGGAACGTGCGGACTCCGGCGAAGCGGGCGAGGTCGCCGTCGCGGCGCGCCGACCACTCGCGCTCGAAGCCGACCGCGAGCCCGCCGAGCGCGGCGATCAGGAGCTGCCAGAGGACGGGGACGAGATCGGGGCCGCGCATCGGGAGGAGAAGCTCACGGGAGGCGGGGCCTCGGCCCCGCCTCCCGCATCATAGATCCGCGCCGGCGCTCCGCATCCCGCAGCCCGGCGCGACCGGCTCGCGGCAGTGCCTCAGTCGAGCTGCTTGCGCAGCACCGTCGGGATGTCCCAGCCGTCGACACCGGACCAGTTCGGACCGAAGCCGCCCGGATCCTCGCCGCGCTGTCCGGCCGCGATGCGGGCCGCGATCGGCACCTCGGGGCTGTCGGGGCGGGGCGCCGCACCCTGCTGCGGCACCGGCCGCGGCCCCGGCCCGGCGGCCGGCTGTGGCCGGAACGCGGCCATGTCGACCGCCGGCCGGTCCTCACCGCCGAAGCGGAAGCCGGTGGCGATGACCGTGACCTTCATCTCGTCCTCGAGCGACTCGTCGATCACCATGCCGTTGATGATGTTGGCGTCCGGGTCGACCGCCGCCTGGATGATCTTGGCCGCCTCGGCCACCTCGTGGAGACCGAGGTCGCGGCCGCCGGAGATGTTGATCAGCACCCCCTTCGCCCCCTCGATCGAGGTCTCCTCGAGCAGCGGCGAGGAGATCGCCCGCTGCGCCGCCTCGATGGCCCGGCTCTCGCCCTTCGCGACGCCGGTGCCCATGAGCGCCATGCCCATGCCGCCCATGATCGCCCGCACATCGGCGAAGTCGACGTTCACCTCGCCCGGGATCGTGATCAGGTCCGAGATCCCCTGCACCGCCTGGCGCAGGACGTCGTCGGCGATGCGGAACGCCTCGGCGAGCGGCGTGCCCCGCTCGACGAAGCTCAGCAGCCGCTCGTTGGGGATCGTGATCAGGGTGTCGACCGCGCCGCGCAGCTCCTCGACGCCGCGCTCGGCGACCATCATCCGGCGCCGCCCCTCGAAGGCGAACGGCTTGGTCACCACCGCCACCGTGAGCGCCCCGATCTCGGCCGCCAGGCTGGCGATCACCGGCATCGCCCCGGTGCCGGTGCCGCCGCCGAGACCGGCGGTGAGGAAGATCATGTCCGCGCCGTCGAGCAGCTCGAGCACGCGGTCGGTGTCCTCGAGCGCCGAGCGGCGGCCGACCTCGGGGTCGGCCCCCGCGCCGAGCCCTTTGGTGATCTGGGTGCCGAGCTGCAGCTTGGCCGGGGCGCGGCACTTCGAGAGCGCCTGCAGGTCGGTGTTGGCGGCGATGAACTCGATGCCGCGCAGGTTGGCCGCGATCATCCGGTTCACCGCGTTGCCGCCGCCCCCGCCGACGCCGATCACCTTGATCTTGGCGGGGACCATCGTCACCTCCTCGGTCAGTGGGGCCGCGGGGCGGGGGGCGTCGTCGTCGAAGAGGATCATGGTCGGTTGGTCTCCCTTGCTCACAGGTCGGTATGGGGGGCGGTCCCGTCGGGTCCGTCAGAGGAGGTCGGTGAAGACGTCGCGGAAGCGCTCGAAGACGCCGCGCACCACGCCGGGGCGGCGCTCGCGGCCCTTCGGGCTGGCGTCGCGGTCGAGGCCGTAGAGGAGCAGGCCGGCGGCGGTCGTCCAGCCCGGCGAGGCGATCACGTCGAGCAGGCCGCTGAGGCGCTGCGGCAGCCCGTAGCGGGCGCACGCTCGAGCCGAACACCTGCCCCGCCATCTCGAGCAGGCCGTCGAGCTGCGCCCCGCCGCCGGTGAGCACCACGCCGCCCCGCAGCGAGCCGTCCCAGCCACCCTTGACGAGGTCGGCGCGCACCAGCGAGAGGAGCTCCTCGGCCCGCGCCTGGAGGATCTCGCAGATCTCGCGCCGCGGCACCACGCGCGCGGCGCCGCCGGCCACCGCCGGCACCGCGATCCCCTCCTCGTCCTGCACCATGCTGCCGAGGCAGCAGCCGTCCTTGATCTTGATCTTCTCGGCGTCGGGATAGGGGGTGCGCAGCACCATCGCGAGGTCGTTGGTGAAGTGCGAGGCACCGATCGGCAGCACCGCCGAGTGCTGCATTTCGCCGTCGGCGAAGAGGGCGAAGCCGGTGGTGCCGGCGCCGATGTCGAGGAGCAGCACGCCGAGATCGCGCTCGTCGGCGCTGAGTGCCGCCTTGCCCGCCGCGAGCGGCTCGAAGACCATCTCGGCCACCTCGACGCCGGCGCGGTTCACGCAGGTGAGCAGCGTCTTGCTGCGTGTCGTCTGCCCGGTCACGAGGTGGACGTTGACCTCCAGCCGGCTGCCGAGCATCCCCTGCGGGTCGCTGATCCCACCCTGCTCGTCGACCACGAACTCCTGCGGCAGTGCGTGGAGGATCTCGCGGTCGGAGGGCAGCGCCGCCGACTGGGCCGCCTCCATGGCGCGGCGGATGTCCGCGGCCGTGATCTCGCGGTCCCTGCGCGAGACGGTGACCATCCCCCGGGCGTTGACGCTGCGGATGTCGTGTCCGGCGACGCCGACGTAGGCGCGCGAGATCTCGACCCCCGCCATCACCTCCGCCTCCTCGCTCGCCGCCTTCAGCGCCTCGACGGTCGCCTCGACGCTCACGATGTTCCCGCGCCGGGTGCCGCGGTTCGGCGCCGAGCCCTTGCCGGCCACCTCGACCGCGCCCTTGGCGTCCTGCTGGCCGATCAGCACGGCCACCTTGGAGGATCCGATGTCGACGGCGACGACGTACGGCTCAGGCTTGGGCATGACGCGGGGACCTCATCTTTCGCGGTTCTTGGGGAGGGCCGTCGGCCGGCGCCTCCCCGGGAGTCAGGATCAGGCGGTTGGCGAAGCGCAGGTCGATGCCGGCGAGGCTCGGATAGCGGCGCGCGAGCTCGGGAAGCCAGCGGTCGAGCTCGGCTAGCCGCGGGCCCGCCGAGCCCTCCCGCAGCAGCAGCGGACAGGGGAGCGTCGCGGAGAAGAGCCGGTAGTCGCCGTCGCCCAGGACCTCGACCTCCGAGAGCCCGGCGGCGAGCTCCGGCCGCTCGCGGGCGAGCCCGGCGACGAACGGCAGCACCGCAGGCAGGGCCCGCTCGGCCCCCGGCACGGCGCTCACCAGCAGCAGATCGAACGGGCCACGCTCGGGATCGAGGGGGCCGATCACCTCGGCGCGCTCGTCGAGATAGGCGAGGTCGTGGCCGCGGCGCAGCAGCGCCACCGGCCGCTTCTCCTCGAGCTCGACGGCCAGCGCGCCCGGCAGTCGCTTGGCCACCGTCACCGCGGCCACCCACGGGTTGGTGGCGAGGCGCGCCTCCACCTCCGCGAGCGGCAGCCGCGGGAGGTTCCGGCCGCGAAGCGGGGCGAGGGCCCCCTGCACCCAGCTCGCGGGCACGTGCTCGGTCGAGGCCACCCGCACCTCGGCGAGGGCGAAGGTCGGCGAGGCGAAGATCCAGGCGCCGAGGGCGACCGGCGCCCCCACGAGAAGCAGCGCCTGGGCGACGGGCCAGGCGAGGCGCAGCAGCAGGCTGCGGCGCCGGACCCGCACCGGCCGCTGGCGGCGGCGGAACGGCAGCACCTTGGCCTCCGGCGACACCGGGAGCGGAATCACGCCCCACCTCCCGCCAGCCGCTCGCCGAGCCGCACGATGTCGCCCGCGCCGAGCGTGAGGACCACGTCACCGGGAGCCAGCTCGCGCGCCAGGACCGCCTCGATCTCCGCCCAGTCGGGACAGTAGTCGGCGGCACCGTGCCCCGCGGCCCGCGCCGCGGCCACCACCAGCTCGCCGGTGACGCCGGGGATCGGAGCCTCCCGCGCCGCGTAGACGTCGGTCACCAGCGCCCGGTCGGCGGCGAGCAGCGCGCGCCCGAAGTCGCCCGCCAGGTCGCGGGTGCGCGAGTAGAGGTGCGGCTGGAAGACCGCCACCACCCGCGTGCGCGGGTAGACCTGCCGCGCCGCCGCCAGCGTCGCTGCCACCTCGGTCGGATGGTGGGCGTAGTCGTCGATGACCTCGGCCCCCCGGAAGGTGCCGAGGCGCTCGAAGCGGCGGTGGACGCCGCGGAAGGCGGCGAGGGCCGCGGCCATCGCCGCGGGGTCGAGCCCGAGGGCGAGGCCGACACCGAGCGCCGCCAGCGCGTTGCGCACGTTGTGCTGCCCGGGCATCGGCACCACGAAGGCGCCGAGCTCCTCGCCGCAGCGCACGGCCACGAACCGGCTGCCGGTGGCGAGGGTCTCCAGCCGCTCGGCGCGCAGCTCGGCGGCGCCGCCGAGGCCGTAGGTCACGATCCGCCGTCCGGCGAGCCGGGGCAGGACCGCCTCCACCGCCGGGTCGTCCGCGCACGCCACCACCTGCCCGAAGAACGGCACCCGCGACGCGAAGGCGACGAACGCCTCCTGGATCTCCGCGAGGTCGCGGTAGGTGTCGAGGTGGTCGCGGTCGATCGAGGTGATCACGGCCAGGATCGGCGCCAGGGAGAGGAAGCTCCGGTCGTACTCGTCGGCCTCCACGACCATGAGGTCGCTCGCGCCGAGCCGCGCCCCGGTCCCCGAGACCCGGAGCCTCCCGCCCACGATCACCGTCGGATCGAGGCCGGCCTCGGTGAGGAGCGTGCCGACGAGCGAGGTGGTGGTGGTCTTGCCGTGCGTGCCGGCAACCGCGATGCCGTACTTGAGGCGCATCAGCTCGGCCAGCATCTCGGCGCGGCGCACCACCGTGATGCCGCGCTCGCGCGCCGCCACCACCTCGGGGTTGTCGGCCGGGACCGCCGAGGAGACGACCAGGAGGTCGACCCCGTCGAGGTGCTCCGGCGCGTGCCCGCGCTCGATGCGCACCCCGAGCGAGGCGAGCCGCGCCGTCGCCTCTCCCGGCGAGAGGTCGCAGCCGGAGACCTGCAGGTCGTACTGGAGGAGCACCTCGGCGATGCCGCTCATGCCGGCGCCGCCGATCCCCGCGAAGTGGAGATGCCGGAGGCCCGCGAAGCGCTGGAACATCATGGCGCCACCCCGCCGCGACGCTCCCGCCCCGGCGCCGCCCGCCGCCCGTTCCGGGTCCCGCCCGCCGGATGCCGCATCGGCTCACGCATGCTGGGAGAGGTTGAGCAGGACCCCGCAGAGGAGGAGGGTCACGAGGATCGAGGAGCCGCCGTAGGAGAGGAACGGCAGCGGCATCCCCTTGGTCGGGAAGAGGCCGAGGACGACGCTCATGTTGATCAGCGCCTGGAGCACGAGCACCGCGGTCAGGCCCCAGGCGAGGTGGCGCCCGAAGGCATCCGGCGCCGCCAGGCCGGCCCGCACCCCGCGCCAGAGCAGCACGGCGAAGAGCAGCAGCACCCCGAGCGCACCGAGGAAGCCGAGCTCCTCGGCCACGATCGCGTAGATGAAGTCGGTGAACGGATAGGGGAGGAAGTAGAGCTTCTGCAGGCTCTCGCCGGGCCCCCGACCGAGCAGCCCGCCCGAGCCGACGGCGATCAGCGACTGGAGGACCTGGAAGCCGCTGCCGAGCGGGTCCTTCTCCGGGTCGAGGAAGGCGAGGAGGCGCTGGCGCCGGTACGGCGCCGCGGCGATGGCGAGCGCCCCGAGCGGCGCCAGGACGGCCACCGCGACCAGGATCCGGCGCCAGGCGAGGCCCGCGAGGAAGAGCATCGTCCCCGCGGTGGCGACGAGCAGTACCGCCGTGCCCAGGTCCGGCTCGAGCAGGATCAGCCCCGCGAGCAGGCC
>JAHDVN010000651.1 GCA_023384635.1 Thermoanaerobaculia bacterium | reverse complement strand
GGCGCTCGGCTCGAACGGCGCGGGAAACGGCTCGCTCAACAATAACGTGAACGCCATCGCCGTCAGCGGCTCGAGCGTGTATGTGGGCGGTGACTTTACCAACGTGAACAACGGCGGTACGGTATTAAACGAAGCAGACTACATCGCCAAATGGGACGGGACGAACTGGTCGGCGCTCGGCTCGGATGGCGCTGGAGGTAGCTCGCTCTCGCCCTACTCTGAAGTGAACGCCATCGCCGTCAGCGGCTCGGACGTGTATGTGGGCGGCTGGTTCGAAAGTGTGAATAACCGCGGAACGGTGTTGAACGAAGCGGACAACATCGCCAAGTGGGACGGGACGGACTGGTCGGCGCTCGGCTCGAACGGCGCGGGAGAGGGGTCGCTCAATAACGATGTGTACGCCATCGCCGTCAGCGGCTCGGACCTGTACGTGGGCGGCGATTTCTACGACGTGAACAACGGGGGAGCGGTGTTGACCGCGGCAGATAAGATTGCCAAATGGGATGGAACAGACTGGTCGGCGCTCAGCTCGAACGGCGCGGGGAACGGTTCGCTCAACGACGCTGTGTACGCCATCGTCGTCAGCGGCACAGACCTGTACGTGGGCGGCGACTTCGAGGACGTGAACAACGGCGGGACGGTATTGAACGAAGCAGACAACATCGCCAAATGGGACGGGACGAACTGGTCGGCGCTCGGCTCGAACGGCGCGGGGGACGGCTCGCTCAACTTCCGAGTGAACGCCATCGCCGTCAGTGGCACGGACCTGTACGTGGGCGGTTACTTTTACAACGTGAATAACGGGGGGGCGGCGCTAAACGCCAGTAACTTTACTCGATGGGATGGCGCAAACTGGCACGCGATCTCTCCCCCATTTCAAGGAGCGCTCAATGATACTGTATACGCCATCGCCATCAACGGCACGGACGTGTACGTGGGCGGCGCCTTTACGAACGCAAACGGCATTGCGAGCGCGGACTACATTGCCAAATGGGATGGGGCGAACTGGTCGGCGCTTGGCTCGAACGGCGCGGGAGACGGCTCGATCAACGATTGGGTGCGCGCCATCGCCG
>JAHDVN010000650.1 GCA_023384635.1 Thermoanaerobaculia bacterium | reverse complement strand
TTAAAGAAGGGTCACATCGCGATGTTGATGGCATCCGGCATGATGGGAACGCTGCACTTGAATGATGAGGATGGAATGCCGATGTTGGTAAAGGGGCGCGTGGTGAAGGTTACTGAGAAAGTCGAGGAGACCACGGACAAGAAGGGCAACATGACATCGGAGGTCTTTCGGGATCGCTTCGTGTCCACGGTTGCTATCCTGCGTCAAACTGGGATTGAGATCATTGATACTGTCGAGCCGCTTTCCAAATTCATGCATAAGTATGGCGACCAGATTGGCGCACACATCCTGTCCACTTATCGACCATTGTATAACTTCGACCCGACTCAGGAAGAGACCGCGATCCTGGATATGTTAGGAACAAAGCGCAAGCCATTGCCTGGACAGGAAAAACCGGGGCTGTTGCCGGCGCAGAGACATGCCGTAATTGCTATGGCGCGTTCCATCCGAAAGCATTCTGTCGGTAATCTACAAGGCGAGATGGGACTCGGGAAAGCACAACCGCTGTCAGCAAAAATATACACACCAACTGGATACAAATTAATGGGAGATATTAAAGTCGGTGACCAGGTAATCAATCCTGATGGTGGATGCGCCAATGTAATCGGCGTCTTTCCCCAGGGAGTGATGGATATTTACCGGGTAACTTTTAGCGATGGTAGTTTTGCAGAATGTACTGCCGAACATCTCTGGGAAGTTTACTCACCGCTCAGGAAATGGAAAGGAAAACCGAGATATGTGAAACCCCTGTATCAAATCATGGATGAACCACTTGCGCATTCAAATTCTGGAAACTATCAAGTCTTTATTCCAATGGTTAAGCCCATTGAATTCCAGAAAAGATCTCTACCGATTCATCCATATCTAGTTGGCGTGCTTTTAGGCGATGGTGGGTTATCAGGGGACTCGATCCTATTATCATCTGCTGACGACGAATTGCTGGAGTACGTGAGCGAATACCTGCCCCATCCTGTTCGGCTAATATCTGGTCGTACTAAATACGGTTGGAGGCTGTCAGTAGGACGTGCAAAAACCGGAAATCCCCTGCTCGATCAGATTAGAAGCCTGGGTCTAA
>JAHDVN010000649.1 GCA_023384635.1 Thermoanaerobaculia bacterium | reverse complement strand
CGATCGGGAGCGCGTCGACGGCAGGGGGGCGGGCTGGGAGCGCGTCAACCGGGGCGGGGCGAGCGATCATCGACGCCCCCTGCCGAGGCGCGCGAGAACCGCGGCCTCGGGGTCGAGCTCGGGCTCCGCCGCGCCGCGCTCGAGGGCCTCGGCGAGCTGGCGCGCCGGGATGAGACGACGCTCGCCGACCTCGACCACCGGCACGCCGACCGAGCGAGCGAGGGCGAGAGCCTCGCGCCACGAGCACCCGCGCGCGGCGACCGCGTTGTCGGGCCCGACGAGCAGGGGCGCGACCGGCGCCGTCGGCGCGGTGCGGGTGCCGCGGCTCACGGTAGCTCCTCGGGGTCCAGTTGTTCGGCCGGCGAGACCTCGAGGCGCTCGAGCGCCCTCTCCGCCAGGGCGATCGTGCCGCGTCGGACGCGAAGTCCCGCGGCCAGCCGCATCGCACTCTCACGGCCGATTCCCAGGGTTTTCGCGGCACGATCGGCGCCGCGTTCGTCGATCAGCTGGCGAGCTCGTTCGCGAAGATCCGGGTTCGGGAGTCGGCGCAACATCGACGCCAAGATGCTGGCGGAGCAACGCCCGGGTCCAGGGTCTGACTAGATCGGCGCCGAAGTAGTCAGACGTCCTTGTCCTGCAGGAGCGAGCGCGCCTGGATTCCGGTCAGCCCCCAACCCTTCAGCGCTGCGACGGCGAGGCCTTTGCCGTCCAGGCGGCGCTTCGCCGCCGCCCGGATCGCCTCGGCAATCCGCAGGAAGGTTTCGACCTGATCGCCGCACTTCGGCACGAGGCCGGCCCCGACTCCCTGCCAGAGAAGCATGCCGAGCTCGAGGGCGACCGCCTTGGATACAGTTTCGGTGTCCAGTTCGGCCCGGTGGTCTTCCAAGGCCGCTGCAGCTCGCGCGACGAAGCGCCGCGCGAGCTCGGCGCGCGTGACGTAGGGGTGAAGCCCGACGTGCTCGCCGAGGTAGCGTCGGGCCCAACGCACGGGCCCGCCCTTCGCGTCCAGCGCCTCGATGTCGCCCCTCAGCACCGCTTGGTCAATTCCGGCCAACGCCACCTCGATCGCGCGCGCCATC
>JAHDVN010000178.1:6781-7299 GCA_023384635.1 Thermoanaerobaculia bacterium | reverse complement strand
GCATCGGGCCGCCCCGCGCGACGGAGGAGGAGCACACGCTGCTCGCGCTCCTGGCGGGTCGGATCGCGGCCCGCTGGGAGACCCTCCAGCGGCTCGCCGCCCTGGAGGCGGAGCAGCGGGAGCTCTACCGGCAGCTCGGGCAGCTGCGGCGCCTCAAGGAGGGGCTCCGCGTGCTGCGCCCGGCGATCGACCAGAGCGCGGACGCGGTGCTCGTGAGCTCTCCGAACCTCGAGCCCCCGGGCCCCACGGTCCTCTACGCCAACCCCGCCGCGGCCCGCCTCCTCGGCTACGGCGAGGAGGAGATGGTGGGCATGTCGGTGTGGCGCCTCTACGGTCCGGCGACCGACCCGGACGCCCTCGCGCGGCTCTGGCGGGCGCTCGGCGCCGGCCAGCCGGCGCGGGCCACGCTCGCGACCTACCGCAAGGACGGGCAGACGCTCTGGCTCGAGCGGCAGGTGGCGCCGGTGCGCAACGCCAGCCGCCAGATCACGCAGCTCGTCTCGATCCTGCGCGAGGTG
>JAHDVN010000178.1:1603-6771 GCA_023384635.1 Thermoanaerobaculia bacterium | reverse complement strand
CCCGGACGCGCGGAACCCCGGCGGAGAGGAGCGTCTGGCCCACCTCTTCGGCGAGCCGCCGGACCTCTGCTTTCGCCTCGCGGCCGACGGCACTGTCCTCGACCACCAGGAGGCGAGCGAGGAGATGCTCTACGTCCCCCCGGAGGAGTTCCTCCAACGCCGGATGCAGGAGGTCCTCCCGGAGGCGGCGGCGGCCGCCGTCTCCTCGGGCCTCGCCGAGTCGCTCTACGAGCGGGTGGCGGTGCGCCGCTACGAGCTGCCGATCGGCGGCGAGCCCCGGGCGTTCGAGGCCCGCTTCCTCCCCCTCTCCGACCGCGAGGTCCTGCTCCTGGTGCGCCACCTCGGAAGCGCCCCCCCCTCTTGATTTTTACGCCTTGATTACGCCATCCTGGGGATGCGGCGGAAGACTCCCCCGCCGCCCCCGGGGTCGCCGTGTCCGCCCGCTCCGCCGCTCTCGAACAGCCCCCCCCCGCCGCCGGACCGGCCGCCGGGCGCGGGGCCGGGGAGCTCCTCCACGCCCTCGGCCCCCACCCCCTGGCGGCCCGTCTGCGCACCGGGGCCGACCTCGCCCGCGCCCGGCGCGAGGCACCCGCGCCGGAACGGCGGCCCACCGGGCTGCCCGCTCTCGACCGGCTCCTCGCCGGCGGGCTCGTCCCCGGCGAGCTCGTGGAGTGGGTCGGCCGGCGCTCGAGCGGCCGCTGGGCGGCGCTGCTCGCGCTGCTCGCCGCCACCACCGCCCGCGGCGAGGGGGCGGTCCTGGTCGACGCCGGCGACGCCCTCGAGCCGCGGGACGCGGCGGCGGCGGGGGTCGACCTCGCCCGCCTCCTCTGGGCCCGCTCTGCGACCCCCCGCGAGGCCCTGGCCGCGGCCGAGATCGCGCTCGCGGGCGGCTGGCCCCTGGTCGCGCTCGACCTGGGCGACGGTCCGCTGCCGGGGCGCACCGCCGACGAGGCCGCCTGGCAGCGGCTCGCGCGCGCCGCGGAGGCCTCCGGCGCCGCGCTCGTCGTCTCCTCCCCCCGCCGGGTGACCGGCTCGGCGGCCGCCGCGGTGCTGCGCGGCGAGCGGGGCGGCGTGCGCTGGCTCGGCCCGGGCACCGCCCCGCCCCTGCTCGGCGGCCTCTGCGGCGAGCTGGCGCTCGAGCGGGGCCGTCCCGGCGAGCGCGGGCGGGAGGGGGCGCGCGAACGGCTCCTCCTCGGCGTCCCGGAGGCGCTCCCCGCCCCGGCCGGCGAGGGCACAGAAGGTGCCAGGCGAGTTGTCGCGGCCGCGGAAGGTGCTGCCGCAGAAGGTGCAGAAGGTGCTGCAGAAGGTGCTGCAGAAGGTGCCAGGCGAGTTGTCGGGCGAGTTGTCGGGACCGCCCGGGCCGTCGCGTCGTGAGGGGAGGGCGGCCCGATGCCCCGCCTCGCCTGCCTCGCCGTGCCGCTCTTCCCGCTCGCCGCGCGGCTGCGCAGCGAGCCCGAGCTGCGGCACGAGGCGGTGGCCGTGGTCGAGGGCCAGGGGGGGCAGGCGCGGGTCGCCGCCGCCAGCCGCCGCGCCCGCCAGGGCGGGGTGCGGGGCGGCATGACCCTGCCGCAGGCGCGCGCCCTGCTCCCCGGCCTCGTCGCCCGCGGCCGCGACGCGGAGGGGGAGCGGGCGGCCCAGGAGGCGCTGCTGGAGGTGGCGGAGCGCTTCTCCCCGCGGGTCGAGGACGGCGGCGAGGGGAGCGCCTGGATCGACCTCGGCGAGAGCCCGCCCCCCGGCAGACCGGGGAGCGACGAGCGGGCGCTCGCCGCGGCCCTCGCCGCCGCCGCCGAGCGGGCCGACCTGCCGGCCCGGGTGGGGATCGCCGGCAACAAGCTCGCCGCCCGCCTGGCGGCGCTCGCGCCCGGCTCCCCCACGGTGGTGGCGCCGGGAGGCGACGCCGCCTTCCTCGCCCCGCTGCCGCTCGCCCGGCTCGTCCCCGACCCCGCACTGCGCGAGCGGCTCGCGCGCTGGGGCCTCGCGGCGATCGGCGACCTCGCGGCGCTGCCGGCAGCCGAGGTGACGGCCCGCCTGGGAGTGGCCGGCACGCGGCTCCACCGCCTGGCGCGCGGCCTCGACGAGGCCCCCCTCGTCCCCCGCGAGCCACCCCCCGAGCTGCGCGAGGGGCTCGAGCTGGAGTGGCCGCTCGCCGCCCTCGAGCCGTTCCTCTTCATTGCCCGCGCGGCGCTCGACCGCCTCTGCCGGCGGCTCGAGGGGTGCGGCCTCGGCTGCACCCGGCTCGGCCTCGCGCTCCGCCTCGAGCCCGAGGGGCACGACGAGCGCGCCCTCGACCTGCCCGCCCCCACCCGCGAGGCGAAGACGCTCCTCACCCTGGTGCGCCTCGACCTCGAGCGCCGCCCCCCCGGCGGCGCGGTCGCCGCCTTCGCCCTGACCGCCTGGCCGGGGACGCCGCGCGCCGCCCAGCTCTCCCTCTTCGGCCCCCCCGACCTCTCCCCGGAGCGGCTCGCGACCACCCTCGCCCGCCTCTTCGCGCTGCTCGGCCCCGATCGCGTCGGCTCGCCGCGCCCGCTCGACGCCCACCGCCCGGAGGGGTTCGCGCTCCTCCCCTACGCCCCGCCCCCGCCGCCGCCGGCGCGGATCGCCGCCCCCCCGGCCCGGGGCCTGCTCGCCGTGCGCGCCCTGCGCCCGCCGCTCCCGCTCGAAGTCCGGGTCACCCCGGAAGGCCGCCCGGCCGAGCTGCGCCCGCTCGAGAGCGCAGAGACGGCGAACCGCCCGCGCCTCGAGGGGCGCGTCCGTGTCGCCTCCGGCCCCTGGCAGCTCGAAGAGGGCTGGTGGACCGACCAACCCCTCGCCCGCGAGTACTGGGACGTCGAGCTCGCCGGTGGCGCCCTCTGCCGCCTCCACCGCGACCCCACCACCGGCGCCTGGCACGCCGACGGGATCTACGACTGAGGACCGCTCACGGCCTGTGGAATTCGTGGCCGGGAAACACCTTCTGGAGCGTGCGGCTGAAGGTGTTGTTCGTCTCGTTGTCCTCGCGCAGCTCGTTTCCCGCGTCGATCTTGGCCTGGGCCACGGTGCCCCAGGGGTAGAGGCCGCGGTCGGTCGGGCCGCCGGTCCAGGTCTGGCGCTGCCCAGGCTGGAGCAGCACGTGCATGCCCGTACGTGCCGTCATCTGTCCGTTGGCGGAGATCTCCAGCGCGAGGTGGCGGTCCACGGCCCGGGTCCCCTTGTTCTCGATCACCACCACGGGCGCGTTGTCGTGGGGCGTCCCCTGCGGTCCGGTCGAGGAAAACCAGACCACCGCCACGTCGTAGCCGGTCGGGACCGGCGCCAAGCCACCCGGAGGTCGTGGCGGAAGAGCCGGTCCCGTCTGCGGAGTCGGCTGCGGCGGAGCGCCCGCGAGCAGCCCTGCAGTGACGAGGAGAAGCGCTGCGACGAGGATGGCGATGCGGTTCATGGTCGTGCCTCCCTGCGGGCGCCGGGACCGGTGGAGCTCCCGACGGTTCCTTCCCACCGTACCGTCTCCGCCTCCCCGTGCGCAGCGCATGGCCATGCTCTCCCGCGGCCACGCGGTCCGCCCCAAGCTCGCCTCCGACAGCGCGCCACCGGGCAGCACCTCTCTCCCCCCACTCCGGGGAGCCACCAGCCGGCGCGCGGGAGGATCCGATGAAGAAGCGACTCGTGCCCCGCTTCGCGCTCGCCCTCGTGCTCGTCGCCACGGCGGCGGTGCAGGCCATCACCGTCACCTCGCCCAACGGCGGCGAGTCCTGGCCGCTCGGCGCGATGCGCCCGATCACCTGGACCGCCGAGGGGATCGGCGGCTCGGACACACCGACCACGGTCTCCATCCTCCTGGTCCGCAACGGGAGCAAGCTCGGCCTGATCGCGGAGAACGTGCCCCTCGCCACGGGCTCCTTCCCCTGGACCGTCGGCCAGTACCAGGGGGGCACGGCCCCGGCCGGGAGCGGCTACTCCGTGATCGTCTCCGGCTCGACCGGCGGCGAGGACGTCTCGAACGCCCCCTTCACGATCACCTCCGGACCGGGCCTCCCGCCGCCGCCCCCGCCGGTGATGCTGAAGCTGACCGCGCCCAACGGCGGCGAGTCGTGGCGCCTCGGCAGCGCGCAGACGATCTCCTGGACCTCCACGAATCTCGCGGGCCAGGTGCAGCTCGAGCTCGTGCGGCCCGACGGCGGGCTCGTCGGTGTCATCGCTTCCGGTCTCCCCGCCGCGGGCTCCCGGCCCTGGAACGCCGGCGACCACATCGGGGGCCGGGTCACCGCCGGCGACTACCTCGTGCGCGCCCGCTCCCAGGCCCAGCCGGCCCGCCAGGACGAGAGCGACGGCACCTTCCACCTGCTGAGCGCTCTCGTTGCGGGGCCTGCAGGACCCGCGGGACCGGCGACGCCGGTGACCCACCCGGCTTTTCCGGGGGCCTCCTGGGAGCGCATCCCCGCTACCATCACGAACTGGGGCGGCAAGGACGCCTTCCCTCCTCAGTACCAGATCCCTCTCGACGTCATTCGAGCCCGCCCGGTCTGCGACCCCGGTCTCGCCAACGTGCACGCGCGGGTAGGCCGGGACTGGTTCGAGGTCAACCCGGGCCTCCAGTACGCCCACCTCCTCCGTTCGCGGGTCACCTTCGAGATCGGTCCGTACCGCGCCCGGGCCGGAGAGCTCCAGGAGGCACGGCTGCGCCTGAAGCAGACCAGCTCGCTGCGCACCGGCACCAACGACGCCTCCTGCGGGTCGAACGCCTGCGACCTGCTCGGTCCGTGGACCGCCTTCGACCAGGTCCAGCTCGGGGACTGCCATCTCCTGAACACGAACCAGACCTCCTACACGGTCGACGTCACCGAGACGGTCCGCAAGTGGCTGAACGGCTCGCTGCCGAACCACGGGATCGTGCTCTTCGCCCGCGAGGCGCCGATGAGCAACCCCTGGACCTGCATCTCCTGCTGCGAGGTCACCTTCGAACTGCGCTTCTGAGCCGCCGGCCGGAGGGAGCCCGGGGCACATGCCCGAGCATGACCATGCTCTTCCCCCGGGCGCGCCGCCGGCCGAGGCTGATGCCGGTCCCAAATCGCCGGCCGGCTGGTCGGCCGGCAACACGAGAAAGAAGGTGACCCGTGGCTCGGAAGCTCCCCCTGCTCCTGCTGGCCTGCGCAGCGCTGCTGCTCTGCGCCGCCGCTGCCCCCGCCGCTCCG
>JAHDVN010000178.1:0-1593 GCA_023384635.1 Thermoanaerobaculia bacterium | reverse complement strand
CTGAGAATGGAATCGAACCGCTGCTTCCCGTGTGCGGCATCCGCCGCTCCGCCGCCGGCCAAGCAGAAGGCCGTCGCGAAGGCGCCCGTCGACCTCTCCAAGATGTCCCTCGAGGAGCTCAAGGCGCTGCCGGCCCTCTCACCGGGCGTTGAGCCCGTGCTCAAGCGCGTCGGTCCGATGCGGCGAGTCGCTCCCCGATCCGGCCACGCGGACCTCATCGTCGAGGAGATGATCTTCACCGGCATGCAAGGACCTGCAAGGGTCTACAAGTTCAAAATCAAGAACGCAGGTGACGTCCCCTCGGGGCCGTTCCGTGCCACCGTCGCCTGCACGCCGGAGAACGTCCCCGTAGGAACGTCGCAGTACACCTACCTAACGCAACAGTGGTGCAGATTCGCCGAGGGCACCTACTTCCAGGTGCCTTCCATCGGCCCGGGACAGTCTCAGCTCTACCTCAAGGTGGAGGTCGTCTTCCCGCCACCCCCTGCCAGCTGCGCGAATCCGGCTGGGGCACGGCCGCGCTATTTCTTCAACGTCGACTCGCTGAACCAAGTCGACGAGGGCAGTCCGGCCGCCGAAGAGAACAACGAGGACAGCTTCGTAATCTGTCTCTGATGCAGAGTGGCCATCGAGCACGCCGGGCGGGTACCGCGGCCATGATCCGGCTGCGGCGCCCGCTCGTCGCGTGCTAGATCAGCCCGCTGCGCAAGGCCTTGGCCACGGCCTCGGACTTCGAGTGGACGTGGAGCTTCTCGTAGATGGCGCGCACGTGGTTGCGCACCGTGTTGATCGAGACCCCGAGCTCCTCGGCCGCCGGCTGGTAGCCGAGGCCGCGCGCGAGGAGCTGCAGCAGCCGCACCTCCTGCGGCGAGAGGTGGCACTCCGGCTCGACCGGCGGTGCGATGCGGGAGAAGAGCGCGATCACCTTCGCCGCGATCTCCGGCGACATCGGCGCGCCGCCGGAGGCCGCTTCGCGGATCGAGTCGAGAAGCCGCCCCGGCGGCATCCGCTTGAGCAGGTAGCCGCGCGCGCCGTTGCAGAGCGAGCGGAAGATGCGCCCCTCGTCCTCGAAGACCGTGAGCATGAGCACCACCGCGCCCGGGAACGCCTCCTGCACCAGCGGCACGCCGTCGCTGCCCGGGATCCCCGGCAGGTTGATGTCGAGCAGCACCACGTCGGCGCCCTCGCGCGCGTAGCCGCGCCGCACCTCCTCGACCGACCCGAAGGCGGCGGCGCACCGGAAGCCCGGCGTGCCGTCGATCAGCAGCTGGAGCGCCTCGCGCGTGCGCCGGTCGTCCTCGACCAGCACCACCCGGATCCGACCATCCGCTCCGCTCATCGCCCGCCTCCCCTCCCTGCCTGCCGTCTGCGGTCCCAGCCTCGCCCCGATCCGCCCCTGGGGGGAGCGCATGTCCATGTCGGGGGTCCGCTTCCCAGGCTCATCTGCCAGTCCGCACTTCGAGGTGGATCCGCGTCCCCTCGCCGGGGGCGGACTCCACCCGCAGCGTCCCGCCGAGCTCGCGCGCCCGCCGCGCCATCCCCGCGAGGCCGCCGCCGTCGCCCGCCGCGAGCTCGGCGGGGGCGTCGAAGCCC
>JAHDVN010000648.1 GCA_023384635.1 Thermoanaerobaculia bacterium | reverse complement strand
TACTGGTCGACCTTCGTGCGCGCGTCGAGGTCGATCACCGGCTCGATCCGCGCCGGGTTGGCGAGCGTCACGCGGCCGCGCTCGACGGCGTACTCGGTGCCCGCGTAGACGATCTTGCCCCCGGGCTCGGCCTCGAGGCGGCCGAAGACGGTCGGCTGGGCGAGCGTGCCGCGCAGCGCGAGGTCGGCGCTGGCGCGCAGATCGGCGACGTTGTTGCGGATGCGCAGCGAGCGCGGCGCCACGATCGTCACCTGGAGCGCGGTGGCGGCGAGGGCCTCGTCGGTGGCCGCGGCCTCGAGCCGCTGGCGCTCGAGCAGGCGCACCAGCAGCTGGCCGAGGTCGGCCGGGAAGTCGCGCAGGTAGAAGGCCCGCGCCAGCTCGATCGAGCCGCGCAGCGCGCGGCCCTGCGGCTGCGAGACGAGGGCGAGGTCGGCGTCGGCCTCGAGCAGCCAGCCGGCCGGATAGCGCAGCACGACCTCCTCGGCCACGAGCTGGAAGCGGTACTCCGGCGGGGCGCCGGCGGCGACGAGGCGCACGCTGCCGTCACCGCGCAGCCGCCCGCCGCCGAGCTCGGCCGCGAAGCTGTCGACCACGATCCGGTCGGGGTCGAGGAGGATCAGGGCCTGGACCCGCTCGAAGGTGTGCGGGAACTCGCGCAGGCGCGCTCTCCCGCCCACGATGCGCGCCTGGCCCGAGAGGCGCGGCCGCGCCACGGTGCCCCGCACCGCCGCCAGCAGCTCGAGGTCGCCGGAGGCGGTGAGCCCGGGGACCACGTCGCCGAGCGCCCCGGCGGCGAGCCGCGCCTGGACGCGCAGGTCGAGACCGCCGCCGCCGGCGAGCGACACTTCACCGGAGGCGAACAGCTCGCTGTCGCTCTCGGGCTCGCCGAGGTAGAGCGAGCGGATCGCGACGCCGTGGGCGTCGATCTCCACGTCGGCCGGCTCGAGCAGCGCGAGCGCGCGGCCGGCCACGCGGAGCCCCGAGCGCTCGGCGGTGAGGCGCGCCCGGCGCGGCTCTCCCTCCCCGAGCCCGCCGGTGACCGCGGGGCGCGCCGCGAGGGCGCCCGCCCGCGGCAGCGGCGGCGCGGCG
>JAHDVN010000647.1 GCA_023384635.1 Thermoanaerobaculia bacterium | reverse complement strand
GGGAGGCGAGCGATGAGCGCGGCTCCCGATCTGCGCCGCGTCGGCCGGGCGGTCGTCTACGGCCTCGGCCTCTCGGGGCTGGCCGCAGCGGGCCTGCTGCGCCGGAAGGGCGCCGAGGTGATCGGCTTCGACGACCGGCCGCTGCCCCCGGATCGGCTCGGCGAGCTCGCCGCCGACCCCGGCTTCCGGCTCCTCGACTCCGGCGCGCCGCGAGCGCTCCCGGCGAGGCTCCCGGACGGGCTCGAAGTGGTGATCGCGAGCCCCGGCGTGCCCGCGGACCGGCCGCTCCTCGCGGCGGCGCGGGAGCGCGGGATCCCCGTCGTGGCCGAGGTGGAGCTCGCCTGGCAGCACCTCGACGGGCGGGTCGTGGCGGTCACCGGCAGCAACGGCAAGAGCACCACGACGGCGCTGGCCGGTGCGCTCCTGGCCGCCGCCGGGCCGGCGGTGGAGATCTGCGGCAACATCGGCGTGCCGCTCTCGGCCTGCGTCGAGGGTCCCCCGGGGCGCCTCTTCGTGGTCGAGCTCTCGAGCTTCCAGCTCGAGGGGGTCGCGAGCCTCGCCCCCGCCGCGGCGGCGCTCCTGAACGTCTCGCCCGACCACCTCGACCGCCACGGCGACCTCGACGCCTACCGCGCCGCCAAGCAGCGGATCTTCGCGTTCCAGGGCCCCGGGGACGTGGCGGTCGTCCACGGCGACGAGCCCGGCCTCGCCCCCGAGGGCCTGGCCGCCCGCCTGCGCCACTTCTCCCTCGCCGGACCGGTCGGGGACGGCTGCTGGCTCGACGGCGAGCGGGTCGTCGAGCGCGCCCCCGGCGAGCTGCCGGCCGAGCTCTTCCGCCTCGCCGACCTCCCCCTCGTCGGCCGCCACAACGTCGAGAACGCGATGGCCGCGGCGCTGCTCGCGCTCGCCGCCGGCGCGCCGCGGGCCTCGCCGCCGGCGGCGATCCGCGCCTTCCGCGGACTGCCGCACCGGCTCCAGCGGGTGGGCGAGCGGGGCGGCGTCGCCTATTTCGTCGACTCGAAGGGAACGTCCGTCGGCGCCACCGCGCGGTCGCTCGAGGGCTTCGCCCCGGCGAGCGTCCACCTCATCCTCG
>JAHDVN010000646.1 GCA_023384635.1 Thermoanaerobaculia bacterium | reverse complement strand
GGGGGGCCGGCGGCTCGGGCGCCCCGGCGGCGGCCGCGGGGGGCGCCGTGGCGGCTGGAGGAGCGGCCGGGAGCGGCACCGCCCCCGAGACCGCGCGGGCGGGCGCGGCGGCCGGTGCCGCCGCGCGCGGCTCGGAGGTCATCTTGGCCCGGCGCCGCTTCAGGTTGATCAGGGTGAGGCGCGAGATCCCCTTGAGGGTCTCGAAGACCCCCGCCCCGGTCACGGCCGAGGCCTCGTAGTGCTCCCAGCCGCGGGGGTTGAGGGCGCGGTTGAGCTCCTCGACCGAGAGCACGTCGGGCAGGTCGCGCTTGTTGTACTGCAGCACGATCGGCACCGTGTCGAGCGAGAGCTGCATCTCCGCCAGGTTCTCTTCGAGGTTGCGGAGCGACTCGATGTTGGCGTCGAGCATCGGCCGCTGGGAATCGGCCACGAAGACCACCCCGTCGACCCCCTTGAGCACCAGCTTCCGGGTCGTGTTGTAGAAGACCTGGCCCGGGACGGTGTAGAGCTGGATGCGGGTGTTGAACCCCTGGATCGAGCCGACGTCGATCGGCAGCAGGTCGAAGAAGAGGGTGCGGTCGGTCTCGGTCTCGAGCGAGACCATCTCGCCCCGGCTGTCCCCCGCCGTGTGGTTGTAGATGAACTGGAGGTTGGTGGTCTTCCCGCAGAGACCCGGGCCGTAGTAGACGACCTTGGCCGCCATCTGCATGGTGCTGTAATTGAAGAAGACCATGGCCAGGGCCCGCGCGGATAGGGCGCAAACTTAGCATCCGCCCTGGGGGCGGTCAAGGAAATCGGCGCTTTCGAGCGCCTCGCGGAGGGCCTCCGCCTCGGGCGCGAGGGGCCCGCGGGCGGCGGCGAGCCGGAGCGCGATCCGCACCAGCCCGGCCACCGTGGGCGCGGCGCCGCTCCCGCCGCGGCCGAGCAGCGCGAGATGGCGCTCCACGGTGCCGCGATCGCCGCGCGGCCAGGGGCCGGTGAGGGCGTCGATCGGATCGGGCGCGGCCAGGGCGGCGGCGAGCGCCCCCCGGGAGAGCGCGCCGTAGCCGCGCGCGAGCGCCGCCGGGAGCCCGGCCTCCCGCGTCACCTCGGCGGCG
>JAHDVN010000177.1 GCA_023384635.1 Thermoanaerobaculia bacterium | reverse complement strand
CTCGGCGGGGTCGGACGCTACCGCTCATGAAACGGTGCGGAGCGCGCTTCCGAAGAAGCGGCGCTCCGCGCCCGCTCTCGCACCCGGATTCCGGTCCGGACCTCAGAGCGCCGGCGGCGGCGCTTCCTCCGGGTACGGCTCCTCTCCGCCCTCGCCTTCCTCCACCGCCTCCTCGAAACCCCCCTCCGGCATCCCCGGCGGCGGCGCCTTCTCGAGCACGCGGTAGCCTCGGCTCGAGACGGCGAAGCGGACGTCGGCGAAGTCGGCGAGGCCCGGGAAGGCGATCCGGAAATCGACCGTGCGCCCCGGCGGCACCGCCACCGAGCCGAGCTCGGCGGTCTCCGTCGCGAGCAGACCGCCCGACTCGTCGACCAGCGAGACGACCACCGTCCCCGCGGTCACGATCGCCTCGCCCCCGTTGCGCACCGTGCCGAAGATCTCCACCCCGGCGCCGTCGGAGATCGGCACCTGGTCCCAGGCCGAGACGACGAGCGGCTCGGTGCCGGGCGCGCCCTCCTCCTCCGCCTCCTCGCCCTCCCCACCGCGGTCGGTCACCGGCGGGATCTCCTTCTCGGTGATCCGGATCCGCGCCTGGCGGGGCGGCGGCGGCGGCTCGGGGGCCGGCGGCTCGTTCGCCCTCAGGGTGGCCGCGGCCGAGGCGTCGAGGTCGACGTCGACGAGGCGCAGCGAGGAGAGGGTGCCGTTCGGCTGGTGGAAGAGCACCTGGCTCCCCTTCACCTGCCAGGGGCCCTTGGTCTCGATCCGCGCGCCGTCCTTCGTCACCAGGACGTCGGCCGCGGCGAGCGGCACCACGAGGAGCAGGACGGCCAGCGCGAGGCCGGCGGTGCGGCGGGAGGGAGAGCGCATGCTCAGTACTCCTTCCAGTTGCGCGGCGCCACGCACTGCGGCACCGGGGCGATGCAGACCATGCCCGTGTCGGAGCGGATCGTCTTGATGTCGATCGTCGCGTTGGTGAAGCGGCAGGAGACCGGGAAGAGCCGCTTGAGCTCCTCGCGCATCACCCCCATCGAGGCGGTGGTGCAGAGCTCGTCCGCGGTGGGCCGCGTGTCGTCGTCCGCCAGCGGGTTCTTCGTCAGGCTCTGCTCGACGAACGGCTGGGTGGTGAAATCGCCGACGACCGAGTAGCGGCTGCGCAAGCTGGTGTCGTTCTCGTCGGGGAAGATGTACGGGTTGGCGTTCGTGGCCTTGACCACGAAGATGCGGCTGAAACCGGTCTGCCCGCAGGTCTCGTCGGCGTTGACCACGAGCAGCGGGTTGTAGGCGGTGAACGAGACGATGCCGGAGAAGGCGAACGGGTCGGTGGTCACCTTCTCGTTCTCGTCCAGCCGCAGCACCCAGCCCGGCGTCACGTCGCTGCCGTCGAAGAGGTAGTCCGGCGTGGCCGGGTCGTAGCTGTCGTCCGGGTCGATCACCTGATAGTCCCCCTCGCTGCGGTAGCCGTTGCTGCTGCACGGGCCGCCGCCGGAGGGGCATGGATTCACCAGGCCGTCGCGGTTGGAGTCGGTGAAGCCGGTGTCGAGGATGGCGTAGAAGCGCCCCGTCTGGCCGCTCTCGTCCCAGAGGTTCCAGCGGTTGCCGGTGCCGAAGGCGAGGGCCAACCGCTGGCGCTGCGGCACGTAGATCACCGACGTCTCCTGGTAGATCGGGCGGCCGTCCGTGGAGAAGACCCGGAACGGCCGCACGCGTGCTTCCGTGATCCGGGTGACGGCCCGCTCCGTGTAGGGCACGGCGCCGTTCGGCGTGCTGTAGTCGCGGACCGTGGTGTCGACGAGCGCCAGCGGCGAGCTCGGCGAGCCGATCTCCACCTTGTAGAGCCAGCCGGCGAGGGTCCCGAAGTATGCGACGTCCACGTAGCCGTCGAGGTCGGAATCCACGGCCGCGACCGTGGCCGGCACCGAGCCGATGACATTCCGTTTGTAGATCGTCCTGCCGGTCTCGACATCCACCATGTAGAGCCAGTTGCCGCTGGCCTCGGCCGTCGTCTCGCCCATGCCACCGCCGAAGATCGCCACCCAGCGGTCCTCGGTCTCGGCGTCCGCGCCGCCGCATCCGGCGGTGCAGATCCGGATCCGCCCGATCACAGGTGTCGACCACGTCTCTCCGAGGTCGGCGACGCCGTTGTCATCCTCGTCCCAGGAGTCCCCGAACTCCCAGAGCACCGCCGGATAGGGGAGCGGGCCGCAGTCGGCCCCACCCTCCGCGCAGGTGGCGAGGTAGCCGCCGCCCCCGGTCTGCGGGACCCAGCTCACCGGCGGCACGCCCGGCGAGGTGCTGGTACGCTCGATCAGGACATCCGGCTGCGTGATGTCGAGGGCGGAGTAGGAGCGCCCCCCCTCGCGCAGGCCGCCGATCGCGATCGACCTCCACTCGCGATCGAGGCAGGTCGGGGTGCCGGCGTGCCGCGGATCGATGAAGACGTCGGTGACCCGGAGGCGGCCGTCCACCGACCACTCCTGGGTCCGCGGGTTCCCGAAGCGCGCCCCTCGGACGGCCGGCATCGCGGCGCGCGGGATCCAGCTGAAGAGCTCCCGTCCGGTGCCGTCGCTGTAGCGGACGGCGCTGTCGGCGGGGTTGCAGAAAGCGCTCTCCTGCCAGGTTCCGGCATCGAAGGCGTGCACCTGGCCGTCGTTGGCGCCCACCATCACCACCTTCCGGCGGCAGGCGTGGAGGCTGACGAAGTCCTTGTAGCTCGTCGAGGGATCCCGGTCGGGGTCGTTCGCCGAGCAGAGCTGGTCATTGCCGGCGTACGGGTCGAGGTTGTAGAGCAGGGCGTTGCGCGGCGCGTCGACCACCACCGGGTCGGAGTGGAAGATGTCGCCGAGCACGTAGGTGATCTCGTGCGTCACCGGCGGGTCGACCAGGGTGTTCGTGACCTCGGCGGTCTTCTCCACCAGCAGGTAGTCCACGATCTCCTTGGTGTCCGCCCGCGCGGCGGTGATCGTGGCCGGAACCGCGACGTTGAACTCGACCCCGAGGCCGCTCCAGAGGTCGTACTCGTCGGCCGCGGCCGGGTAGTTGAAGAGCCGCCGGTTGTCGCCCGGCTCGAGGCCGGTGGTCGCCGTGCGGTAGTAGACCCGCCGCTCGTCGACGCCGTACCCGATGCGCAGGTTGCCGGCGTCGATGTCGTCCGGGTTCGGCGTCTGGAGGAGGAACCCCCGCGGGTCGTAGCTGTCGACCTGCACGTCACCGGCGTCCCAGAGGTAGCACTGGCTGCGGCGGTCGGCGCTGCAGAGGACGGAAGTGTCCGGCGTGCCGTCGCCGAGCAGCGGCAGCGGCTTGAGGAACGCCTGCAGGCGCCCCGACCAGACCCCCTCGCCGCGCACCGGGACGAAGTTCGAGAGGAAGAGCTTGTCCGCCACCGTCGCCTGCACGGTCGGCACCGCGGCGGAGGCGAACGAGGCGGTCCGCTCCACGATCTCGGAGAAGATGTTCTGCAGCGCCGCCACCAGCTCTTCCTTGTTCTGGGGGTAGATCGGCTCCCCAGTGCCGCCGTCGGCGGCCATGCAGTTGAGGTAGTTCCCAGAGGTGTTGGGCACGCCGAAGCCGATGACGTAGGTGCGGATGCCGCTCTCGGTGTTCAGGATCCGCGCGTAGGGGCAGGGGTTGACGTTGCAGGTCTCGTCGCCGTCGGTGAGGACGAGCAGGTACTTCGGGCGGCAGGCCCAGCGCGCGTCCTGCAGCTGGGCGTACGACTGCCAGCCGCCGCTCCGGCAAGCGTTGCTCGAGTCACTTCGGTTGCAGTACCAGCTGCGGAAGTCGGAGAGCGAGTTGCCGAGCGGCGTCGAGCCGTTGGGGAGGATGGGGCGCTCGCTCTCGTCGCGGAGCCTCAGATAGGTCTGGCTCCCGATCCGCGCGTCGTTGAGGTAGCGCGCGACCGCGAAGTCCTCGGGGTCGGGCGGAACAAGCGGAGGAGGCGGATCGTTCGGGTCGGACGGAGGAGGAGGCGGCGACCAACCGGGGGCGAGCCGGCGCAGGAGGTCGTTCCGGTGGTTGTCCTCCCAGTCGAGCGGGATCTGGTCGCCGATCGTGAAGTACTCCGGGTTGGTTCCGTCGTCTCGCCCCAGCGGATCCACGGTGGTGGAGAAGCGGAGGTTGTAGCTCCCGTAAAGATCGCTGCTGATGTCGTCGTTCGGGTCGGTGCCGGCGCAGGTGTTGCCCGCGGTCGACTCAAAGCGGCCGAAGTAGCCGCCGCTGTCCCAGTTGCTACTCGCCTGGTAGTCCCACATAACGAAATCGCCCACCCGGTCGTAGACGATCGGGAGCGTCTCGACGTCGTCAACCCGGGAACAGTCGGTCCTCGTGCACCGCGCGATCTCGACGTTCACGGTGATCGCCGGGTTGCCGTAGGTGACGGTGCCGTTGGGCGAGTAGCGCACCCGGTACTTCGTGCTGTTCTGCACGCGCAGGTAGACGGTGGTCGTGGTCGTCGCCGGCAACCCGAGCTTCGGGATCCGCTGGGCGCGGTTGCGCTCCCAGTAGGTGATCTGGCTCGATGTGCCCGCGACGTCGATGTCGGCGGGGTAGTCCGCCTGGCACCCGATCCTGCTGCCCGTGGTGCAGCCGAAGATCGGCCCGAAGACCTCGTCGCCCCCCGGCCGCGGCCACTGCTGGCCACTCGCCAGGCTGTGCACCGTCTGTCCCTCCCGGACCCGGTAGAGCCAGTGCTTCTGCTTGACGGCGAGGTCGTCCTGATTGAAGGAGGCGAAGCCGAACTGGATGTTCTTCACCTCCTTGACCACCTCGAAGAGCGCCTCCTTCGCCTGGCGGAACTTGGACGCCGGGTCGTCGCCGTTGCGCGGCACCGGGCAGTCGCCGGTCGGGCAGAGGAAGTCGCAGATCCCATCGTCGAGCTGGGCCTGGGTGCAGCGCGGCGCCCAGTTCATCGAGCCCGAGGTGTCGAAGATCACGAAGACGTACGGGCTGTCGATGCCCGTCTTGAGCAGGTTCCGGTCGTCGGCCGCGGCCGGCGCAACGACGAGCAGTGCCAGGGCGAGGCCACCGAGCAGGACGCACGGGAGGGCCCGGCCGGCGGGAGGGAGGTGGCGGGAGTAGTTCATCATGGCCTCCAGATTCGGGTCTCGCGGGGTCCCGGTCAGTAGACGAGCCGGCGCGCGAGCTGCTCTTGCGCCGCGGTGTCGAGCTCGGCCGGAATCGTCGGCTGCACCGGCTGGAACTCGAGCATCAGGCTGAGCAGCTTCGACGACGAGGTGGCGACGTCGGCGCCCGAGGCACCCCGGATCTCGCCGGTCGAGTTCAGGACGTGGTTCGTGCGGCGGTACTGGTTGCCCTGCACCTGCGTCTCGTTGAGCGAGCAGAGGGTGCAGAGCGCCAGGTTCACCTGCACCACCGGCGTGAGCGCCACGCGCTCGGTGACGGCCAGGCTCGAGCCGACGGCGCGGGTGTGGATGTCGTAGGTGGTCGCCGCCTCGGCGCTCGTCACCTGCTTGCGCGCCACCGCGAGGCCGAAGCCCGAGTCGGCGGCGAAGAGGGTGCGGGTGGCCACCTTCTCCGCCGCGCCGATCTGCGACTCGGTCTGGGTGACGAGGGCGAGCGACATGCCGAAGATGGTCAGCAGCACGAGCACGAGCAGCGCCACGATGTAGGCGCTGCCGCGCTCGCGGCGGCGGCGGGGCGGCAGGAGAGCGGATCTCGGCATGGCGGTCCTCACAGGTTCCTCGGAGCGACCGCCGTCTGCAGCAGGCGGCGGCGGTACATGCGGGCCTCGTCGGCGTTGAGCGCGTTCGACGGCGCGGCGGTGTAGTCGTGGGCCTCGACGAGGTCGAGCAGCGGCGCCCGGTAGCTCGGATCCTGCCGGTCGGTGCGGCCGAGCACGTTCACGCGGATGTACTCCAGCGCCACCCCCCGGCTGTTGCCGGGGAAGCGGTGGAGCGTCCACTGGAGCGCCGTGGGGTCGTCGTCCGGCGAGTTGTAGAGCCAGTCGTCGGCGGCGCGGGCTGCGGCCGTCGCCCCCTCGAGGACGGTGTCGTCGGTAAGGAGGAAGTCGCCGTCGTCGTCGAAGGCGCCGGGGGCGCTGCCGTCGGAGGGGTAGTCGGAGTCGAAGCCCAGCGCGATCTGCAGGTCGTAGACGTTGTCGGCGACGTCGAGGCGGAGGTTCGCCGCCAGGCCGTCGAGCGGCAGCTCGGTCCCGGGGTCCATCGTCGCGCGGCTCAGCAGGGGGGCGAGCTCCGTGTTCGCGTCGCCCGGCACCGCGAACTCCTCGCGCACGTAGATCCGATGCTCCTCGAGCAGGCAGGCCCAGCCGACGCTCACGAGCTGCGCGGGATAGGTACCGCCCGTGAAGACCATGTACGGGTTGGTGAGCGGCTCGAAGTCGAGGCCGAGGGTGACGCTCGAAGGCGCGTCGATGCAGTCGGCCGCGAGGTCGCCGGCGGCTGCCGAGGCGGTGATGCGCGCCACCGCGAAGAGGGCGTCGTCGCCCGAGCTCGCGACCAGGAGCGGACGGCCCACCGCCTCGTCACCGAGGTCCACCAGCCGCTGGCAGATGGCGGCCGGGCTCGGGTTCGCGATCACGATCTGGCCGTCGGAGCGGTCGCCGTCGTCGTTCTGGTCCGGGTCGAACGTGGCGGCGCCCGGGAGCACCTGGAAGAGCGGCGCCTCGAAGCAGCCGCGCACGGTGAGGATGTCCGTGCCCTGGACCGCGAGCGGGGTGCCGCCGAAACCGATCGCGATCTCGCGCGACGGCGGCGCGGCGCCGAGGCCGACGTTGTTGCGCACGTCGATCCCCATCCCGGTCAGCGCCGGGGCGACCGCGGTGGGGGCGATGCCGTGGGGCAGACCGCCGCGGCCCGCCATCCGCGCGAAGCGCAGGACCTCCTGCTGGCCGACGCGCATCGACTGCTGCATGTCGGAGATCTGGGTCTGGACGCGCGTGACGCGATCGTTGAAATCGAAGAGCAGGGAGACCGCGACCAGCACCTCGGCCACGATGAGCATGACGACGAGCAGCTCGACCAGGCTGAAGCCGGCCTGCCGCCGGCGGCCGGCGGCGCGGAGGCGCGGGAGGAGGGGGCGGGCGCGCACGGTCGGCGTGCGGGTCGACCGCCGGATCGGCCGGCAGCGGCGTGGTCGCGATCTCGGAGGTCACCCGCTTGAGGTGGACGCTCCCGCGCGGCGCGTTGCCCGGCACCTCCTCGACCGCGCCGTCGAGGGTGATCTGCATCTGGGAGACGGTGTTGCGGCGGCGGAACTGGAAACTGACGGAAGGGTCGAGGGGCTCCCACGCGCTGTACCCCACGCGCTTCATCTCCCAGGGCGCCTCCGAGACGAGGTCGCTCGTCTCCCAGCTCACCTCCTGGGCGTTGAAGCGGACCTGCGCCAGGTCCTCCGTGCGGTCGGT
>JAHDVN010000176.1 GCA_023384635.1 Thermoanaerobaculia bacterium | reverse complement strand
CCATCCGCGAGGGCGGCCGCACCATCGGCGCCGGTACCGTCACCGAGATCGTGGCCTGAGCGACGACGGCGGACAGGGGCAGGGGGAAATCTAATGGTCAACGAAAAGATCCGGATCCGGCTGAAGGCCTTCGACCATCGGATCCTCGACTCCTCGACGCACGAGATCCTCGACACGGCGCGGCGCACCGGGGCGCGGGTGGTGGGCCCGATCCCGCTGCCGACCTCCATCTCGCGCTACACCGTGAACCGCTCGCCGCACGTGGACAAGAAGTCGCGCGAGCAGTTCGAGATCCGTACCCACAAGCGGCTCCTCGACATCTTCGAGCCGACCAGCAACACCGTGGACGCTCTCATGAAGCTCGAGCTCCCGGCGGGGGTCGACGTCGAGATCAAGGCCTTCGGAAAGTAGGACGGAGCGCATCATGCAAGGCATCCTCGGGCGCAAGCTCGGAATGACGCAGATCTTCGAGGCTGACGGCACGGCGGTGCCGGTGACGGTGATCGCAGCCGGCCCGTGCGTGGTCGTGCAGCTTCGCACTGCCGGACGCGACGGCTACGAGGCGGTGCAGCTCGGCCTGGTCGAGGAGCGCCCGCCCCGCAAGGTGACGCGGCCGCGCGCCGGTCACTTCAAGCGGGCCGGGGTCAACCCGGTCAACCGCGTCGCGGAATTCGGCATCGACGCCGGCGAGGAGTGGAAGGAGGGGGATCAGGTGAAGGCCTCCATCTTCCAGCCGAGTGAGTACGTCGACGTGGTCGGCACCAGCAAGGGCAAGGGGTTCCAGGGTGTGGTGCGGCGGCACGGGTTCGCGGGAGGCCGCTCCTCCCACGGCTCGATGTTCCACCGCGCTCCGGGCTCGATCGGCGGCTCCTCGTATCCGTCGCGGGTCTTCCCGGGCATGCTCGCCGCAGGCCGCATGGGCGGAGAGCGGGTGACCGTGAAGAACCTGCTGGTGGTCAAGGTGGACGAGGAGAAGGGCCTCCTCTACGTTCGCGGCGCGGTGCCGGGCGGTCGCAACGCCTACGTCGCCGTCTGCCGGGCGAAGCGGGGCTGAGGAGACGGCGGCGATGAAGATCCCGATCAGGAACCTGAGCAACCAGGCGGTGGGCGAGTTCGACCTGCCCGAGGCCGTGTTCGGGTACGAATACAAGGAGCACCTCATCCACCTCGCCGTGAAGAGCCATCTGGCGGGTCTGCGCAGGGGCACGGCGAAGACGAAGGTG
Source organism: Thermoanaerobaculia bacterium (assembly GCA_023384635.1). Classification (GTDB taxonomy): domain Bacteria; phylum Acidobacteriota; class Thermoanaerobaculia; order Multivoradales; family JAGPDF01; genus JAAYLR01. The sequence continues at coordinate 6,172 of JAHDVN010000176.1, read as the reverse complement.
CGGAGCGAGGTCAGCGGCTCCGGCAAGAAGCTCTGGCGGCAGAAGGGCACCGGCCGCGCCCGCATGGGCAGCCTCCGGAGCCCGGTGTGGCGCAAGGGCGGCACGGTGCACGGCCCGCAGCCGCGGGACTACGCCATGGATCTCTCGGTGCGGGAGAAGAAGAACGCCCTCAAGTCGGCGCTCTCGCGCAAGGTCGCCGAAGAGCGGCTGGTGGTCCTGGACCGGCTCGATCTCGACTCGCCCAAGACGCGCGGTCTGGCGCAGGCGATGGCCGGGCTCGGGATCGAGGGCAAGGCGCTCATCGTCGACCGCTGGGACAACGAGGAGCTCCAGCTCGCTTCGCGCAACAATCCGTCGCTCAAGACGGTCGACGCGCTAGGCGTGAACGTCTACGACGTCGTGGACCGTTCCTATTTCGTGGTCTCCGAGCCGGCTCTCAGGCGGCTGGTGGAGGTGCTGGCGTCATGAGGATCCAGGAGGTCATCCGCCGTCCTCTGCTCACCGAGAAGTCGGAGCAGATGCGGGAGGGCGGCAACACGCTCACCCTCGAGGTGCATCCGAACGCTACGAAGATCGACATCGCCCGGGCCGTCGAGGCCCAGCTGAAGGTGAAGGTCGACGAAGTGCGGGTGGCGAAGATGCACGGCAAGTTGCGCCGGCAGGGCAGATTCGCCGGACATCGTCCCGACTGGAAGAAGGCCTTCGTGCGTCTCGCCCCGGGCGAGAAGACGATCGACTTCATCGAGCTCGTCTAGACGGCAGGAGCTGACAGACCATGGGCATCAAGCAGATCAGGCCGATCAACTCCTCGAGCCGCTTCCAGAGCTTCCCGACGTTCGAGGAGGTCACCGCCGATCGTCCGCTGAAGAGCCTCACCCGCGGCAAGCCGGGGACGGGCGGCCGCAACAACCGCGGCCAGCTGACCTCGTGGTTCCGCGGCGGCGGGCACAAGCGGCGGTACCGGGACATCGATTTCCGCCGCGACAAGCGGGGGATCCCGGGCAAGGTGGCGGCGATCGAGTACGACCCGAACCGCTCGGCCCGCATCGCCCGCGTGCACTACGCAGACGGCGAGAAGCGCTACATCCTCTGTCCGGACGGGCTGCAGGTGGGCGCCGTCGTGATGGCGGGCGAGCAGGCGGAGATCAACGTTGGCAACGCCTTGCCGCTGCGTCAGATCCCCCTCGGCACGGTGATCCACAACATCGAGCTGAAGCTCGGCAAGGGCGGGCAGATGGTCCGCGCGGCCGGCGCCGGGGCCCAGCTGATGGCCAAGGAGGGGACCTACGCGCAGGTCAAGCTGCCCTCGGGCGAGGTGCGCAGGGTGCACATCGACTGCTACGCCACGGTCGGCCAGGTCGGCAACCTCGACCACGAGATCGTGTCGTTCGGCAAGGCGGGGCGCCGGCGCTGGCTCGGACGGAAGCCGCACAACCGCGCGGTCTCGATGAATCCCGTCGACCACCCGATGGGCGGCGGCGAGGGGAAGACCTCCGGCGGGCGGCATCCCTGCACTCCTTGGGGTGTCCCGACGAAGGGTTTCAAGACGCGGAACAACAAGAGCACGGAGCCGATGATCGTGCGTCGGCGCAACCAGAAGTGATGGCGGGGGCCTGAGATGTCGCGCTCACTCAAGAAGGGTTTCTTCATCGACAGCCACCTGCTGGAGAAGGTCGTGGCGATGAACGCCAGCGGCGACAAGCGCGTCATCAAGAGCTGGTCGCGGCGGTCCACGGTCGTGCCGGAGATGGTCGGTCATACCATCGCGCTCCACAACGGGATCAAGTTCATCCCGGTGTACGTGAGCGAGAACATGGTCGGGCACAAGCTCGGCGAGTTCGCGATGACGCGCACGTTCCGGGGCCACTCCGGGAAGAAGGCCGAGCGCGCGAGCGCTCCGCGGAAGTAGTGAGGAGAGACCGATGATCGCCACCGCTCGCCTTCGTCACCTCCAGGCCTCGCCCCAGAAGGTGCGCCTGGTCGTGGACCTGATCCGGGGCAAGGGCGTGGAGGAGGCCGCCGGCATCCTCCAGCTGACCCCGAAGGCCGCCGCCCGCCCGCTCGCCAAGCTGCTCAAGTCGGCGGTGGCGAACGCCGAGAACCGGCAGGAAGCCGTGGACGTCGGACGGCTCTTCATTCGCGAGATCTACGTGGACGGTGGACCGATGCTCAAGCGCATCCAGCCGGCCACCATGGGCAGGGCCTTCCGCGTGCAGAAGCGGCAGAGCCACGTCACCATCAAGCTCGACACCCGCAAGGGCTGAGCGCGAGCGGGTCAGGGGAGAGCACTGTGGGTCAGAAGACGCATCCGTACGGCTTCCGCCTCGTCTACAACAAGACCTGGCACTCGCGCTGGTACGCCGAGGGGGACTACGCCAACCTCCTGCACTCGGACCTCGCCCTGCGCTCGAGCCTGAAGAAGCGGCTCGGGCACGCCGGGGTGAGCGAGATCGACATCGAGAGGGCAGCCGACAAGCTGCGGGTCACCATCTACACCTCGCGGCCGGGCGTGATCATCGGCAAGCGCGGAGTGGAGGTGGACAAGCTCCGGGACGACCTCGCCAAGTCGACCGGGCGCGAGGTCCACATCAACATCCAGGAGATCCAGCGGCCCGAGCTCGACGCCCAGCTGATGAGCGAGTGGATCGGCGGTCAGCTCGAGCGGCGGGTCTCGTTCCGGAAGGCGATGAAGAAGGCAATGGAGAACGCCTTCCGCTTCGGCGCCAAGGGCGTGAAGATCATGGTCGCGGGACGGCTCGGGGGTTCCGAGATCGCGCGTACGGAGTGGTACCAGGAAGGCCGGCTGCCGCTGCACACCCTCAAGGCCGACATCGACTACGGCTTCGGAGAGGCGCGGACCACCTATGGGGTCATCGGCGTCAAGGTCTGGGTCTACAAGGGAGACCTGCTCAAGGAGAAGGGGCGTCGCGCTGCGACGGCCTAGCGGGGGAGCGATCCGATGTTGATGCCGAAGAAGGTCAAGTTCCGCAAGCAGCACCGCGGCCGGAGGGCCGGGGGTACGAAGGGCGGCGAGTACATCGCCTTCGGCGACTACGGTCTCCAGGCGGTCGAGCCGGGCTGGGTCACGGCGCGGCAGATCGAAGCGAGCCGTATCGCGATCACCCGGCACGTGAAGCGCGGCGGCAAGATCTGGATCCGGCTCTTCCCTGACAAGCCGGTCACGAAGAAGCCGCTCGAGACCCGCATGGGCAAGGGCAAGGGCAATCCGGAGGAATGGGTCGCCGTGGTGCGCCCGGGCCGGGTGATGTTCGAGCTCGAGGGCGTGGAAGAGGCGGTGGCCGCCGCGGCGATGCGCCTGGCGGCCCACAAGCTGGGAATCAAGACCCGCTTCCTTTCCCGGCACGGCGAGCTGAAGTAGGAGTCGAGAGCGATGAAGGCAAAAGAGCTGCGGGACAAGACGGTCGGCGAGTTGGTGCAGAAGGAAAAGGAGCTGGCCGAACAGCTCTTCGTGCTCCGCCTGCAGAACGCGACACGCCGACTCGAGAAGTCGTCGAAGATCGTGCAGGCGAGGCGGGACCTCGCGCGGGTCCTTACGGTGTTGCGGGAGAAGCAGGGATGACGACCGAGACCGGAAACACGTCCAACGCCGGGAGCGCCGCGGGCGACCGCGGCCGGCGGCAGGTGCTCGTGGGCACCGTCGTGGGCGACAAGATGGACAAGACCGTGGTGGTCGCGGTCGAGAACGTGGTCATGGACCGCCTCTACCACCGGTACGCCAAGCGGACCTCGAAGTTCTACGCCCACGACGAGGCGAACGAGTGCCGGACCGGCGACCAGGTGGAGATCGTCGCCAGCCGCCCGCTCTCGCGCTTGAAGCGCTGGCGGGTCAGCAACGTGATCCGGCGCGCGGACGAGAGGTAAGCCATGATCCAGATGGGCACGATCCTCGAGGTCGCCGACAACTCGGGAGCCAAGAAAGTGGCCTGCATCCATCTCAAGGGTGGGTCGCTCGGCCAGTACGGGCACCTCGGCGACGTCATCACCGCCTCGGTGAAGGAGGCGACTCCGGACGGCACGGTGAAGAAGGGCCAGGTCGTCAAGGCGGTCATCGTGCGCACGGTCAACGCGCAGCGCCGCCGCGACGGGAGCTACATCCGCTTCGACACCAACGCCGCGGTGTTGATCGACAACAACAAGGAGCCGATCGGAACCCGCGTGTTCGGACCGGTGGCGCGGGAGCTGCGCGAGCGACGCTTCATGAAGATCGTCTCGCTGGCGCCCGAGGTCATCTGACCCCGCGCGGCGCGCACTGCCCGGAGGCAAGGTGGACGAGATGAGCAGACCGAAGATCAAGCGCAACGACCAGGTGGTCGTCATCGCCGGCAAGGACCGGGGCGCCAGGGGCCGTGTGTTGCGCGTGCTCCCCGCCGAGGGGAAGGCCGTCGTCGAGCGGGTGAACCTCGTCAAGCGGCACACCAAGGCGAACCCGCAGCGGCAGGTGCAGGGTGGCATCCTCGAGAAGGAGGCGCCCATCGCCCTGTCGAACCTCATGCTGATCTGCCCGGAGAGCGGCAAGCCGACCCGGGTGGCGCGCAAGCGCACGGCCGACGGCAAGGCCGTGCGGGTGGCGAAGCGCAGCGGCGCCACGTTCAACTAGGAGTGACGGAGATGGCCAAGAAGACGGGCGCGGCGAGCGCCGGGCCGGAGACGCCGAGCGAGCGGTACACGCCGCGGTTGAAGCAGCGGTACCTCGACGAGGTGGTTCCGAAGCTCCGTTCGGAGTTCCGGATCGAGAACCGCATGGCGGTGCCCCGGATCGAGAAGATCGTGGTCAACATGGGGCTCGGCGAGGCGATCCAGAACATCAAGATCCTGGAGGACGGGGTTGAGGAGCTGACGGCGATCGTCGGTCAGCGCCCCACCGTGACCCGAGCCCGCAAGTCGATCGCGGCCTTCAAGCTGCGCGAGAACATGCCGATCGGCTGTCGCGTGACGCTTCGCGGCGACCGCATGTGGGATTTCCTGGACCGGCTCATCAGCGTGGCCCTTCCTCGCGTGCGCGACTTCCGCGGCGTGTCGACGAAGAGCTTCGACGGCCGGGGCAACTACACGCTCGGAGTGCGCGATCACCTGATCTTCCAGGAGATCGACATGAACAAGGTCGACAAGCCGAAGGGCATGAACATCACGGTCGTGACGACGGCGGGCAACGACGAGCGGGCGCTGCATCTCCTGCGCGAGCTCGGCATGCCCTTCGCGCGCTGAACGGAAGAGAAGAGAGGACACGCAAGGTGGCGACCCAGGCGAGAATGGCGAAGACCCGGCGGACTCCGAAGTTCGCGATCAGGCAGCGGAACCGCTGCCGCCGGTGCGGGCGGCCGCGCGGCTACATGCGCAAGTTCGCGCTCTGCCGCATCTGCTTCCGCGACCTCGCGCGCGGGGGATATCTCCCCGGCGTGATCAAGGCCAGCTGGTGAGCGGCGCGACCGCGGCCGCGAGGAGAGCATCATGAGCATGAACGATCCGGTTTCCGACCTCCTGACGCGGATCCGCAACGCGCATCAGGCGAAGCACGACCGCGTCGACGTCCCGGCTTCGAAGCTGAAGACCGAGGTCTGCCGCATCCTGAAGGAAGAGGGATTCGTGCGGAACGTGAAGGTACTCCCGGGCGAGCCCGTCGGGACGCTGCGCGTCTTCCTGCGCTACAGCGAGATGGGCGAACCGGCGATCACCCACGTGGCCCGCGTCAGCCGGCCCGGCCGCAGGGTCTATCGCGGCGCCGAGGAGATCAAGCCGGTCCGCAACGGCTTGGGCATGGGGATCATCTCGACTTCGAAGGGCGTGCTTTCGGACCGGCAGGCCCGCGCGCAGGGCGTCGGCGGCGAAGTGCTCTGCGAGCTCTGGTAGGCAGGAGGTTGGAGTCATGTCGCGAGTAGGGAGGAAGCCGATCCCCGTGCCCCAGGGCGTGCGGGTCGAGGTTGCGGACGGCAGCTTCATCGCGGAGGGCCCGAAGGGCCGCCTGGTCCAGCCGCTGCTGCCGGGCTATCCGGTGACGGTGGAGGCGGGCGAGGTGAAGGTAGCCCGGAGCGGCGAGAGCGGACCGGAGCGCGCGAAGCACGGGCTCCTGCGCGCGCTGCTCGCGAACGCGGTGCAGGGCGTGAGCGCGGGATTCTCGCGCGGGCTCGAGATCAGCGGGGTCGGCTACAAGGCC
>JAHDVN010000645.1 GCA_023384635.1 Thermoanaerobaculia bacterium | reverse complement strand
CCGGGTGGTGATCGGCGAGGGGGAGCGCGACGAGGCGCCGATGCTCTTCATCGGCGAGGAGGTCGGGGCGCTCAAGGGCGACCCGGCGGCGCCGGCCGTGGACATCGCGGTCGACCCGCTCGAGGGCACGAACCTCTGCGCCACCGGCACCCCGGACGCCACGTGCGTGCTCGCCGCCGCCGAGCGCGGGGGCCTGCTGCACGCTCCCGACTGCTACATGGACAAGCTGGTGGTCGGCCCCACCGGCAAGGGCGTCGTCCACCTCGACGCGCCGGTGGCCGAGAACCTCCGCAACCTCGCCCGCGCCTTCAAGCGCGACGTGGACGACCTCGTGGTGGTGGTCCTCGACCGCCCGCGCCACGCCCAGCTCGTCACCGACATCCGCGCCGCCGGCGCCCGCATCCGCCTGATCGGCGACGGCGACCTCTCGGCCGGCATCGCGGCCGCGGTGCGCGGCACCGGCGTGCACGCGGTGATGGGAATCGGCGGCGCCCCCGAGGGGGTGATCACCGCCGGCGCCATGCGCTGCCTCGGCGGCGAGATCCAGGGCCGGCTCACCGCCCTCGACGACAAGCAGCGGGCCCGCCTCCACAGCCTCGGCTACGACGACCTGACCAAGGTCTACCGCACCGAGGACCTCGCCCCGGGCGAGAACATCGTCTTCAGCGCCACCGGGGTGACCGACGGCGAGCTGCTCAAGGGGGTCCGGTTCTTCGGCGCCGGCTCGCGCACCACCACCCTCTTCATGTCGCTCAACCGGCGGATCATCCGCTTCGTGGACACCATCCGGCGCGAGGACGTCTCGGTGCCGGTGCGGTTCAACTAGGAGGAGCTTCGCTCCGGCCCGGCGCCGCGAGGCGGCGGGGCGGTCGCGATAGCCTGGCGCTCGCCATGGGTATCACCGGAAACCTGCGCACGATGGAGCTCGCCGAGCTCCTCCAGTGGCTCTCGCAGGCGCGCAAGACCGGAACCCTCGTGGTGCGCAACGGGACGGTCGAGAAGCGGGTGATCTTCCAGGACGGCAAGATCCTCACCTCCGGCTCCACCGACCCGCGCGAGTACCTCGGCAACTTCCTGGTCAGCCACGGCTACCTCTCCGAGGTCGAGCTCACC
>JAHDVN010000644.1 GCA_023384635.1 Thermoanaerobaculia bacterium | reverse complement strand
AACATGGTGTGAAGTTCATCGTTATCGACCCTGTATACACTGACACAGCCATCGCCACTGCTGCAGATTGGGTTCCGATCAATGGCGGTACAGATGTTGCCTTGATTGCGGCCATGGCCTATGTCATGGTTAAAGAAAATCTTTACGATAAAGAATTCATGGCTAAGTATGCAGTTGGGTTCGATGAAGACACCCTGCCTGAAGGCGCTCCTGCCAATTCCTCTTACATGGCTTATCTTATGGGAACTGGCTATGATAAGATACCCAAAACCCCAGAATGGGCGGCGCCAATTACAGGTATCCCTGCCGAACGTATCGTTCAATTGGCTCGCCAGATTGCAACCACCAAACCTTGCGCGATGTTCCAGGGTTGGGGGATTCAGCGACGCGCTTATGGCGAACAGGCGGTTCGAGCCGTTCCGACACTAGCGGCCATGACCGGCAATTTCGGAATTAAAGGCGGTAGCCCAGGATTGCGTCCAACAATAATGCCGTTCAAAATGGGCGGCTTCCCCCTTCCTAAGAATCCAGTAACGGCATCCATTCCACTCTACTTGTGGACGGATTACATCTTCCGCGGCAAAGAGATGACGAACGGAGCACGAGACAAGATCAAAGGAGCCGAAAAACTAGGCGCCAACATGAAGTTTATGTGGAATCACGCCGGCAACACCGTATTAAATCAACATGCAAACATCAACCGCACAAAGAAGCTCCTTGAAGACGATACGATGCTTGAACTGCGGGTCTCTTACGAAGTTGCGATGACTCCAACAGCTAAGTTCTCCGACATTCTTCTGCCAGCAACAACAGGTTTTGAAGTTGAATCCATCATTACTGGCGAAGGCCATGCAGAAAAAGGCGGTCGCCAGTTCGCGCTCTTCAATCATCAAGTAATTGAGCCGATGTACGAGAGCAAGAATACTCTATGGGTGATGGAACAGCTAGCCGATCGTTTAGGGATTGGCGAGGAATTCCGTGACGGCCACATGACGCGGGATGATTGGATGCGGGATATGATTAAAGTTTCGCAAGAAGCTTATCCAGACTTTCCATCTCTCGAGAAATTCAAAGAAATGGGCGTGTACAAGATCACAGCCGATAAGGTCATGGTT
>JAHDVN010000643.1 GCA_023384635.1 Thermoanaerobaculia bacterium | reverse complement strand
CAGCCAGGCAAAACTTGAGTTAGTCAAAAGAATGCGTGAACGTTCTCGCTACCGCTTGACCAATAAAACCCTGTATTGGGAAGACAAAGTAAATCTATTTCTCTGGCAGCCAAATTGGGGACGAGACAATGACAAATAAACCAGGCTGGCTTCCTAATCTGGTTCTGATATCTGATTATGATGGTGATTGGGATAAATATATCGAAACGCTCTATCGGTTCTTCCGTAGAGATTTTTTCGAATCAAAGCCTTCGTTTCGTAATGTGTCCGTCGGTATAACAAAGCATCCCTATTCACAGGGGAAAGAAGCGACATTTTGGCATTTGATCTCCGAAGGGAAAATTGAAGAAGAGCGTATCCCCGATTTTGAGCGATGTAAGCGCATTCGCTGGCCACGGGCAATCATCGAAAACTACAGTGATTCAGTTGTTCAGGTTTGGGAAACGATGCGCGGACGGGAAAAGCGTATTTTGCTGAGGTTTATCTTCGAGAAAGATGATTATCTGGTCGTATTGGCAGAACACAAAGGAATGATTTTATTAATCACCGCTTACCTCGTGACGTGGCAAAGCCAAAAGCGCAAACTACAACAGGAGTTTGAACGATATAAAGCCGATACCGCCCTTTGAAAGGACGGTATCCGTTCTCCTTCTACCATGGTAGATGAGATATATACAGTATATACAAATCTATAGATAATTGCAAGCGTCATTTGTCACATTTTTTGAAACTCGTGGAATCTCATGCTAACCGACCCTAAACTCCGCTCGCAAGTAGACGCCCTCTGGGATAAGTTCTGGACGGGGGGATTGTCGAATCCGCTCGATGCGATCGAGCAGTTTTCGTATTTGCTGTTTTTGAAGCGCCTGGATGACCGCGAGAATGCCGCCGAGCGGCAGGCGAAGCGCAAGGGGACGGCGTATCAGCCCAAAATTCCGCAGGAGATGCGTTGGGGCGTTTGGAAGCAGAAAAAAGCCGAGGAGATGTTGAAGCATCTCAAGGGGGAAGTCTTCCCGTGGATGGCGAAGCTGTCGAACGGCGAGTCGTCGTTTGGTCAGTATATGAAGGGCGCGGAGTGCAAGATCAACAAGCCCAGCCTGCTGGTGGAGGCGGTTAA
>JAHDVN010000175.1 GCA_023384635.1 Thermoanaerobaculia bacterium | reverse complement strand
GGCATCTTCGGCTGGGAGCGCCTCTTCGGCCCCGCGGTGGTCGCGACCGCGCGCTACGGCGAGCAGTCGCTCGAGAGCCGCACCACCGCCGCGGAGCCCGCTGCCGGCCCGCCCAACACGCTGCTCTTCCCGCCGGGCGTGCAGGTGCCCGCCTACCAGCGCGACCTCGGATCGAGCGGGGACGACGGCGTCACCGACCTCCGCAAGCGCCAGGGCGATCTCTCCGCGCGCCTCTTCTTCGAGGCCCTCGGCAGCCACGAGCTGACGGCCGGCCTGACCGCGCAGCGCTGGACCGAGGAGGTGCGGGTGGACCTGCGCTACGGCGTCAACCTGACCTCGCTCGCGCCTTCGCTCCAGGGGCTGACCTACGCCGAGGCGCGCGCCCTCGGCTTCCTGCCCGCGAGCGAGTACGACGCCATCTTCCGGGCCCTCGCCGCCCGGCCGGGCTCGTCCTTCTTCCTCGCCGCCGACGCCGATCGGGATGGGCAGGTGTCGGCCGCCGAGTTCGCCGCGCTGCGCTTCGACTCGCGCAGCGGCAACCTGGACGGCGTGAACTTCCTGCGCCTCCGCACCCTCTACGCCGGCGCCAGCGCGCCCTTTCAGGAAAGCCTGGCCTACTACCTCCAGGACGAGTGGCGGATCCGCCACTTCACCGTGCTGGCCGGCGTGCGCGTCGAGGACCGCCGCTACTACGCCTCCGACGACTCGACCATCCTGGAGATGGATCCCGCCTGGTACCCGCGCGCCGGCGTCGCCTGGGACGTCGGCGGGCGCGGCCGGCAGCGCCTCTCGCTCGCCTGGGGCCGCTACCCCGACCCGCTCCGCTCCTCGATGATCCGGTTCGTCGGCAACCTGACCGGCTCGGTCTTCGCCGACGAGGTCTACCTCGGCGGCGACTGGTTCGACTACCGGCAGCGCGGCGCGGCGCGGCTCACGCGCGAGGCCGCCTTCGCCCCCGGCCTGGAGAACGAGGAGGAGGAGGAGATCCAGCTCACCTACGGCGTCGAGCTCGCCGGCACCTGGGGCTTCCTCGCGCAGGCCTACCGCCGGACCGACCGGAACCTCATCGAGGACTACGACCCCGCCGTCTACTTCGATCCCGCGGCCTCGGGCGCGTACGCCCTCCGGCCGGAGCAGTTCGGCTACCCGCCGAGCGGCGCCGGCAACGTGGTCTTCTTCCTCGGGAACCTCGCCGGCGGCAAGCGGATCACCGAGGGGATCGACCTCGCGCTCACGCGGCGAGACCGCGGCGCCTGGACGGCGACCCTCCAGTACTCCTGGAAGCGGGCGCGCGGGAACAGCAACAGCGACGCCGCCGCCGACCTCCAGGGCGACTTCGTCTTCCTCGATCCCCGACAGCCCTACATGTGGGGACCGCTGCCCGGCACGATCGAGAACCAGGCGAAGCTCTTCGGCTCCTGGCGCACCCCGTGGCGGGTCGAGGTCGGCGGGCTCGTCTACTGGAACGACGGCGCCGTCTTCACCGAGGCGCTGCGCTGGCGCCCCACCGGCTCGAACATCCTCTACAACTACCAGCGTCCCGACGGCAGCTGGGTGCGCACCGGTCAGGAGAAGCACCCCGGCTACACCACGGTCGACCTGCGCCTCGCGCTGCCGGTGCGCCTCGGCCGCGTCGACGCCAGCTTCTTCGTGGACGTCTTCAACGCTCTCGACGAGCAGGACCCGATCCGCATCGAGGAGAGCCACAACGGCGCCGAGTTCACGACCTACCGCGAGCCGCGTCTGCTCCTCGAGCCACGCCGCTGGCAGCTCGGCGTGCGGCTCGCGTTCGAGTAGACTCACCCCGTCCGCTCCGCCATGACCGCACTCTTCGTCGTCATCGGGCTGTCCCTCGCGGTCTCGTTCGCCTGCTCGATCCTCGAGGCGGTGCTCCTCTCCGTCACCCACTCCTACGTCGGCGTGCTCCAGGAGAAGGGGCACCCCGCCGGGGGCCTCCTCGCCCGCATGCGCGAGAGCATCGACGAGCCGATCGCGGCGATCCTCACCCTCAACACGATCGCCCACACGGTGGGCGCGGCGATGGGCGGCGCGCTCGCCCTGGAGGTCTTCGGCAGCCGCTGGATCGCCCTCTTCTCGGTCGTCCTCACCTTCGTCATCCTGGTCTTCTCGGAGATCCTGCCGAAGACGCTCGGCGCCACCTACTGGCAGAGCCTCGCGCCGTTCGCCGCCTGGGTGCTGCGCGGCATGATCCTCCTGATGAAGCCGGTGCTCGTCCCGCTCGCCCTCCTCAACCGGCTCATCGCGCCGCGGCGCGCCCGCAGCCACACCGTGAGCCGGGCGGAGCTGGAGGTCCTGGCCGCGATCGGCCGCCGCGAGGGGACGATCGACCAGGAGGAGTGGCAGGTCCTGACCAACGTCATGAACCTCGACGAGGTGAGCGTCGGCCAGGTGATGACGCCGCGCACGCGGATCGTGGCGGTGCCGCTCGAGGCGAGCCTCGACGAGGCCGAGCGGGTGATGCTCGAGAAGGGACGGCTGCGGCTGCCCGTCTACCAGGGCTCTCTCGACCGCATCGTCGGCCTGCTGCTCGCACGCGACCTCTGGCGCGCGGCCCGCGCCGGCGCCACCGAGCTCGCCGCGGTGATGCGCAAGCCGACCTTCATCCCCGACACGAAGCCGGTCGAGGACACCCTGCGCCTGATGCGCCAGCAGCGGATCCAGATGGCGATCGTGCTCGACGAGTACGGCGGCACCGCCGGTCTCGTGACCCTCGAGGACCTGATCGAGGAGATCGTCGGCGAGATCGAGGACGAGCACGAGCCCGACCTGCCCTCCTTCGTCGAGATGCCCGACGGGCGGGTCCGGATCCTCGGCTCGGTGCCGGTCGACGAGGTCAACGAACGCCTCGCCCTCGACCTGCCCGAGGAGGAGTACGACTCGATCGGCGGCTGCGTCTTCGGCCTCCTCGGCCGGATCCCGGAGGTGGGCGACGAGGTGCGCTTCGCCGGCGGCGCGCTGCGCGTGCTCGAGATGGTCAGCCGGCGGGTCGAGAAGGTCGAGTTCGAACCTTCGCGTCCGACCGATCCTCCCGACTAGGCGCGCGGCCTGCCGGCCGGCCTGCCGAGCGGTCGTCGCCGAGATCGACCGCGACCGTCTCCGCCGTGACGGTGCGTCGCCCGATCGACACCTCCACGATGCGCACGGCGACGCGCGCGCCCTCCTCGCCGTCCACGCCGGGATCGGGACAGCGCACGACCACCGCGGGCTCGTCGAGCGCGACCACCCACTGCCGCTTCAGGACTCTCACGATCGTGCCCTCGAAGCTCCGCCCGATCCGGTCTTGCATCAGCAGGGCCGCGTAGAGGTCGCCCACCTCCCGCTGGATCGCCCTCGCCCGCTGCTGGGTGCGGTTCACCTCCAGCGGATCGACCGCCACCGGCGCGCCGGCCCCCTTCGCGACGAGGGCGCGGATGGCGCGGTGGATGGTCAGGTCCGCGTAGCGGCGAATCGGCGAGGTGAAGTGGACGTAGTGGTCGGAGGCCAGGGCGAAGTGGTCGTGCCGGTGGCTGGCGTAGAGGGCTCCCGGCAGGGCTTCGAGGAGCAGGGCGGAGAGCGACTCCCGCAGCGCGCGGTCGGAGGTCGCCCGCAGCAGCTCGCGCAGCTTCATCGGGTCCAGAGCCACGGTCGCGTCGAGATCCACGCCCTGGCGGCGCGCCGCTTCCACGAGGCGCCTAGCCCGGGCATCGGTCGGCGCGTCGTGGACGCGGAAGAGCACCCGCGCCTGCTCGTCGCGGAGCCGGCCGGCGACCGTCTCGTTGGCGAGCAGCATGAGCTCCTCGACGAGCTGCTGGGCCCGCACCACCTCGGGAGGATTCGCCGTCCGGTGGATCCTCGCCGGCAACCCGTTCGCCGGGTCCGTCTCCACGACCACCGCCGGCGCCTCGACCGCGATCGCCCCGCGCTGGCGCCGGTTCTCCCGCAGCCGCTGCGCGAGCCCGTCGAGCGCGAACAGGGTCCCGGCGTGCGCGCGCGCGTCGGCTCCAGCCGCTCCCTCGTGTCCCGCCAGGACCGCTCCGGCCTCCTCGTAGGTCAGCCTGGCGCGGGAGCGGATCGTCGCGAGGCCCACCCAGTGAGTTCGCAGGCGGGCCTCTTGGTCGAGCTCGACCTCGAGGAGCATCGCCACGCGATCGGCCCCCGGCACCAGCGAGGCGGCCTGCGCCGAGAGCGCCAGCGGCAGCATCGGCACCACCCGCCCCGGCAGGTAGAGAGAGGCGCCGCGGCGGCGGGCCTCGAGGTCGAGCGCCCCGCCGGCGGGCACGAAGGCGCCGACGTCCGCGATCGCCACCAGCGCCCGGGTGCCGCCGTCCGGGAGACGCTCGGCGAAGAGGGCGTCGTCGTGGTCTTCCGCGCTCGCCGGGTCGATGGTGACGAACGGCACGTCGCGGCGGTCGATGCGCGACGATTCGGCCTCGGCCTGGACACCGCGGGTGGAGAGCTCCGCCTCGGCCACCGCCGCGGCCGGATACTCCCCGGCCAGCCCTTCCCGCCAGAGCAGGGCCTCCTCCTCGGCGCGGGGGTCTCCGCGCCGGCCGAAGCGCCGCTCGACGCGCACCTCGGCCGCCCCGGGGTCGAGGTCGGCGAGCAGCTCGACGCCCAAGAGGAGCGGACCCGGGACCGGCTCGGGGCGGCCGGCGGCGCAGCGCAACGGCCGGCCGTAGCGCGCGTCGTCCACGACCAGGGCCCCGGTCTCGTCGAGAATGCCGCAGAGGCGCCGGGGTGTCCGGGCGAGCACGCGCACCACCCGGCCGCGCGGACCCGCCTCGCTGCGGCCGGTGATCCCCACCTCGACCCGGTCCTCGTCGAGGGCCGAACCGAGCTCGCCGGCGCCGACGAACACCTTCTCCTCCCCGGCCTCCACCAAGCCGAAGCCCGAGGGAGTGACGCGCAACGTTCCGGTCACCAGCTCGCTCGCCGGCGCGGCCGAGGAAGCCGGCCGCTGCCGGTCGCCCGAATGCCGCCGATCGCCCGACCGCGCCGGCCCTCTCTTTCCGGCGCTTATTCCCCGCTCGCTCTCTGCGACCCGGCGTCGCTCCGGTTCCGGCTCTCCGTGTCGCTCACGCCTGGAACATCTTCTGACAGTGATCGCAGTGGTAGAGACCCTCCTCGATGCGGCGGACCGATACGCGTCGGCCACAGAACGGGCACTTCGGGCCACCCGGGGCCGGCGACGGCTTGGCTTTGCTTCGGTTCTCGCCCTTCACCGATTCCCTCCTCTACGGCTCGCGGGACAAGTCGCCGTTCTGAGCCTCGCATGCCGCCGACTCGGTCGCTGTGCCGCCAGGAGCACGGCGCAGCGAGCCCTCGAGACATGCGTCGGCGCCGTGCCCGAATAAGCTGCATCCTATCAATGAGATCCGAGCGCCACGGAGTCTCTCTCTGCCGCGACTGCCGAGTGGAGCCTGCATGGAGCAGGCTCGCTTCGGACCAGATTGAGGAGCTGCGCGGGCAGCTGACCAGCGGACTCGGTAGCGAGACGGCTTCGAGTCCCTTCTCCTCTCGCACGCGCCGGCGGTGGTCTTCCGACGCCGCCGCCAGCGTTTCAGACGCCGCCGCCGAGGTAGCCGTCGACGCCGGCCCGGTAGCGCTCCTCGGTGAGCCACAGTGCTTCCTCGAGCGCCATGAGCTGCGCATCCTGCGCCGGCCCGCGCCGCCCGAAAGAATCCGTGTTGGAACGATCGGCACCACTCGCGAAGTACGGGCTCCAAGTCGAAGAGCCCGGATAGGTCTTCAGCCTCCTCGGCTGGGTCTCGCAAGCGGGCGACGAAGAGCGAGTCGCCGGCTACCACCGGGTGCTGGCTCCCCCAGGCTCAGAACCGCAGGTCCAGCGAGAGGTTCACCCAGTCGAGCGAGCTGCCGAGCCCGGCCCGCTGCCGGCCCGCCGGGTAGCGGTAGTAAGTGGCGTGGAAGCCGATCGGCGCGCGCCCGGCGTGCAACCCCACCACCAGCACGGGCTCGTCGAGATCGAGCTCGATCCCCGGGTGCCAGCCACCGGAGCGGGTGCGCCCGCCTTCGGCGAAGGCGAGTTGCTCGAAGTGGCTGGCGCGCACAACGACCGAGGCGTAGCGGAACCAGCCCCGGGGCGGAGGAGTGGCACGGGCCCCGCGATCGACGTAGACCGGGTCGGCCGCAACGCCGATGCCGGGAGGGTCCGGGACATGGGCGAAGCCGCGCGGGACTCCGCGGCCGAAGCGCAGCTCCAGCTGCGCCTGGGCGAAGGTCGCGAGGTTGCCGAGCGCCACCTGGCCGCCGACCGAAAGGTCCGCCGCGAATCGGCCGGGCCGGTAGCGCGAGACGGGTGAGGCCCAGAGCTTGTAGCCCCCGGCCAGATTCAGGTTGGCGAGCCATCGCCGCTCGATCTGGTGGTCCCAACCGGCCAGGGGCTTGCCCCAGCCGAGATCCTCGTGGATGAAGCGCTGGACCTCCTCCGCCCGCGAGCAGGGGCCGAGGCAACCGAGGTAGAGCTGTACCGCCACCATCCGTAGGTCGTCGAGCGAGACCAGCGTGCCGTGCAGACCCAGCGATCCGGCCCACGGAAAGTCCTCCGGCTGCGGGCCTGGCTCCTCGACGTCGCGAGGACTGACCATGATCTGGCTGAGGCCGGCCGCCCAGCGCACCGCCCGCCCTCCCTCCCCGTCGTCGCCCAGTCCCGGGAGCTTGCCGATCCACGCCGGTAGATCCTCGTCCCAGCGGTCGAGGATCGCCGAGTGGAGCTGGAGGCTCCACCCGGCCGTGAAGCCGTCGTCCGTGCCCAGAAAGACGTCGTTGTCGAACTCGAGGCGGACCAGCCGCTGTTCGACCGCCCTTTCGCTGAGGGCTGCGGCCGGTGCGACGGCCGCCGCCCCGAGGAGCAGCGCCGCGAGGATCCGGATCGCCAACGCGGCTCTGGCGGGTCTCCTCCCTCGCGCCCCTCGCGGGCGCGCTCCCGCGAGGCGTCTGCCGCCCCTCACACCCCGCCGCCGAGCGCCTTGTAGAGGGCGATCGCGTTGGCGCGCTCGGCGAGGCGCAGCAGCACGCTCGCCTGCTGGGCGCGGAAGAGCGTCTGCTGCGCGACGAGCACGCCGAGGTAGCCGTCGATCCCCGCCCGGTAGCGCTCCTCGGAGAGGCGCAGCGTCTCCTCGAGCGCCACGAGCAGCGCGTCCTGCGCCGCGCGCTGCTCGGCGAGCGTGGCGCGCAGCGCGAGCCCGTCGGCCACCTCGGCGAAGGCGGTCTGGATCGCCTTCTCGTAGGAGGCGACCGCGATCTCGCGCTCGATCCGGGTGGCTTCGAGGTTCGCGCGCAGGCCGCCGCCCGAGAAGATCGGCGCCTGCACCACCGGCTCGACGCGCCAGGTCCGGGTGCCGGAGTCGAAGAGCTTCGAGAGGTCCGGCGAGAGGAGCCCGAAGGCCGCGGTGAGCGAGATGCGCGGGAAGAAGGCGGCGCGCGCCGCTCCGATGTCGGCGTTCGCGGCCCGCAGGCGGTGCTCGGCGGCCCGGATGTCCGGCCGCGCGAGCAGGACCTCCGAGGGGAGACCCGCCGCGAGCTCCGGCGTC
>JAHDVN010000174.1 GCA_023384635.1 Thermoanaerobaculia bacterium | reverse complement strand
CCTCTCGCCCCCAGGGCCGCTGCAGCACGACCGGCGCCGCGTTGAGGCGCGAGCGCATCATCGACACGCAGCGGTCGAAGTCGGCCCCCACGCGGTCCATCTTGTTGACGAAGGCGATTCTCGGCACGCGGTAGCGATCCGCCTGGCGCCACACGGTCTCGGACTGGGGCTCCACGCCGGCCACGGCGTCGAACACGGCGACCGCGCCGTCCAGCACGCGCAGCGAGCGCTCCACCTCGATGGTGAAGTCGACGTGGCCGGGGGTGTCGATGATGTTGATCCGGTACTTGTTCCAGAAGCAAGTCGTCGCCGCAGCGGTGATGGTGATGCCCCGCTCCTGCTCCTGGGGCATCCAGTCCATCGTCGCGGTGCCTTCGTGCACCTCGCCGAGCTTGTAGTTGACCCCCGTGTAGAAGAGGATCCGCTCCGTAGTCGTCGTCTTACCGGCATCGATGTGAGCCATGATGCCGATGTTGCGCGTCTGCGCCAACGGTACTTGCCGTGCCATAGACCCAAGCGCCCACGGGGGCGCTCCTCTCACCTTTCCCGTCCGGAGGCGGCATACGAGGCGCCAAGGGGTGGCGCCGCGCCGCCTCGACCGCTACCAGCGATAGTGGGCGAACGCCTTGTTGGCGTCGGCCATCCGGTGCGTGTCTTCCTTCTTCTTGATCGCCGCACCGCGATTCTCCGCTGCGTCCATGAACTCCCCGGCGAGCTTCAGCCGCATCGTCTTCTCGCCCCGGCCGGAGGCGCTGGCGATGAGCCAGCGGATCGACAGGGCGAGCTTGCGGGTCGGATTCACCTCGATCGGGACCTGATAGGTCGAGCCGCCAACCCGGCGCGACTTGACCTCGACGGCGGGCTTCACGTTCTCGATCGCCCGCTTGAACACCTTGACCGGATCGTCCTGGCTGCGGTCGCGAATCACGTCCATCGCGCCGTAGAAGATGCGCTCGGCCGTCGACTTCTTGCCCTCCCGCATCAGGACGTTCACGAACTTGCTGACCAGCTGCAGCCCGAAGACGGGATCGGGCAGCACTTCGCGCTTGGGGACCTCTCTACGCCGCGGCATGACTCAGGGACCTCGCTCGGATCACGACTTGGGGCGCTTGGCGCCGTACTTGGACCGCCCCTGGCGACGGTTCTGGACGCCCACCGAGTCCAGGGTCCCTCGGATGACGTGGTAGCGGACCCCCGGCAGGTCCTTCACGCGACCGCCCCGGATGAGGACGATCGAGTGCTCCTGCAGGTTGTGCCCGACACCCGGGATGTAGGTCGTCACCTCGATGCCGTTCGTCAGGCGCACTCGGGCCACCTTGCGCAGCGCGGAGTTCGGCTTCTTCGGCGTCTGGGTGTAGACGCGCACGCAGACCCCACGCCGCTGCGGCGCGGACTGCAGCGCCGGGCTCTTCGTCTTCGACACTTGCCGTTGCCGGCTGCGACGCACCAGCTGGTGGATCGTCGGCATTCCGAAACTCTCCTTCTCCCCGCCACCATCGGCCGGCCTGGAGCCACCGTAGCGGGCGAAACGGCCGGCGGCCCCTGTCGGAACGGGCCCGGCCTCCTTGAACTCGGCCAGCGGCTTGACCCCTCGGAGGGGGTCTCTGCGCGGACCACGAAACATACCAGAGCGCCGGCGACCGGGTCAAGGCCCGCACCGCCGGCCCCCCGGGTCACTCGATGTCGCCCTCCAGGACCTCGAGGGGGAGCCGCGGCAGCTCGTCGTCTCCCTCTCCGAACTCGAAGTAGAACTCCTCCGGCTCCTCCGGTTCGGCCGCCGGCACCGCCTCCGCGAGGTGGAAATCGTGGTAGTACGCCATGCCCGTGCCGGCCGGGATCAGCCGGCCGATGATGACGTTCTCCTTGAGGCCCCGCAGGTAGTCCACCTTGCCCGCGATCGCCGCCTCGGTGAGCACCCGGGTCGTCTCCTGGAAGCTCGCGGCGGAGAAGAAGCTCTCGGTCGACAGCGACGCCTTCGTGATCCCGAGCAGCAGCGGCCGCCCGATCGCCGGCCGGCCGCCCGCCGCGATCACCCGCTCGTTCTCCTCCTGGAAGCGCCAGCGGTCGACCTGCTCGTCGACCAGGAAATCGGTGTCGCCGACCTCCTCGATCTTCACCGAGCGCATCATCTGGCGGACGATGACCTCGATGTGCTTGTCGTTGATCGCCACGCTCTGCGAGCGATAGACCTCCTGGATCTTGTCGACCAGGTAACGCTGCAGCTCCTTCTCGCCCAGCACCTGCAGGATGTCGTGGGGGTTGATGGGCCCGTCGATGAGAGGGTCGCCGGCGCGCACGCGCTCGCCGTCCTGCACGTTGACGTGCACCGACCGCGGGACGTTGTACTCGCGGACCTCGCCCGAGTCGCCCTCCACGGTCACCTTGCGCATCCCCTTGTGGACCTCCCCCAGCCGCACCACGCCGTCCACCTCGGTGATGATCGCCGGCTCCTTCGGGCTGCGTGCCTCGAAGAGCTCGACGACGCGCGGCAGACCGCCGGTGATGTCCTTCGTCTTGGTCGTCTCACGCGGGATCTTGACGAGCACGTCGCCGGGGTGGACCTGGTCACCCTCGGCGACGACCAGGTGCGAGCCGGAGGGCAGGATGTACCGGCGCTCGACCGGCGTCGCGCCGGAGTCGTCGCGCACCACGATGGCGGGGATCCGCTTCTCGTTCGCCGACGCCTCCACGATGATCCGCTGCGAGAGGCCGGTGACCTTGTCGGTCTCCTCGCGCAGGTTCTCGCCCTCCACGATGTCGCGGAACTCGATACGGCCGGCGATTTCCGAGAGCACTGCCGAGGTGAACGGATCCCACTCGACCAGCTCGGTCCCGGGGTCGACCTCCTGACCCTCGCGGACGTGGAGGCGGCTGCCGTACGCCAGGGCGTACCGCTCGCGCTCGCGGCCCTTCTGGTCCACGATCACCAGCTTGCCGCTGCGGTTGACCACCACCAGGTCGCCCCGCTTGCTCTCCACCGTCGAGACGGTCAGGAACTTCACCAGGCCGCCGTTGCGGGCCACGTGCTTGGACTGCTCCGAGACGCGGCTGGCAGTGCCGCCGTAGTGGAACGTCCGCATCGTCAGCTGGGTGCCCGGCTCGCCGATCGACTGCGCCGCGATCACGCCGACCGCCTCGCCGATCTCGACCCTGCGGCCGGTCGCCAAGTTGCGCCCGTAGCACGCGATGCAGATCCCGCGGCGGGTCTCGCAGGTGAGCCCCGAGCGGATCTTCACGCGCTCGACGCCGGCCTCCTGGAGGGCGTTGGCGACCTCCTCCGTGATCTCCTGGCCGACCCCGACCAACGCCTCGCCGGTCATCGGATCGTAGACGTCCTCCTGGCTCACGCGCCCGACGACGCGATCGCGGAGCGGCTCGAGGATCTCACCGCCCTCCATGATCGCGCTGACGTAGATGCCGTCGATCGTGCCGCAGTCGTCCTCGGTGACGATGACGTCCTGGGCGACGTCCACGAGGCGCCGGGTCAGGTAGCCGGAGTCGGCGGTCTTGAGCGCCGTGTCGGCGAGACCCTTGCGCGCGCCGTGGGTCGAGATGAAGTACTGCAGCACCGAGAGTCCCTCGCGGAAGTTCGCCGTGATCGGCTGCTCGATGACCTCGCCGGAGGGCTTCGACATCAGGCCGCGCATCCCCGCCAGCTGCCGGACCTGCTCGCGCGAGCCGCGGGCGCCGGAGTCCGCCATCAGGTTGATCGGGTTGAACTCCGCGCGCTCCTCCTCCACCTGCCGCATCTCGCGGAACATCTCCTCCGAGACCTTCTCGGTGACGCGGTGCCAGATGTCGATGATCTTGTTGTGGCGCTCGCCCGCGGTGATGACACCGGCACTGCGCTGCTTCTCGATCTCGAGCACCTCGCCCTTCGCCGCCTCGATCAGCTCCTGCTTCCGCTTCGGGATCACCATGTCCTCGACCCCGATCGAGATGCCGGCCCGGGTGGCGTAGACGAACGACACCTCCTTGAGCTCGTCCAGCATCTTGACCGTGGCGTCGTTGCCGAAGTGGATGTAGCAGTACTGGACGAGATCCTGGAGCCCCCGCTTCTTGAGCAGGCCGTTGACGTACGGCATCGGGTCGGGCAGGTTCATGTTGAGGATGACCCGGCCCACCGTCGTCTCGATGAGCTCCCGCACGCAGTGCTCGCCCTCGGCGCGGACCACGCTCTGGTTGTCGGGCTGCTTCTCGAGGTTGATCAGCTCGCCGCTGTAGCGGACGCGGATCGTGGTGTGGGTCTCCACCACCCCTTCCTGCAGCGCCAACAGGACCGACTCGAAGTCGGGAAAGACCTTCCCCTCCCCCTTCGCGCCCTTCTTCGCCATCGTCAGGTAGTAGCCGCCGAGAACGAGGTCCTGGCTCGGCACCGTGAGCGGCCGGCCGTGCGCCGGCGACAGGATGTTCTTCGCCGACAGCATCAGGACCTGGCCCTCGATCTGCGCCTTCGGCGACAGAGGCACGTGCACCGCCATCTGATCGCCGTCGAAGTCCGCGTTGAAGGCCGCGCAGACGAGCGGATGGATCTGGATCGCCTTGCCTTCGATGAGCTTGGGCTGGAAGGCCTGGATGCCGAGCCGGTGCAGCGTCGGCGCGCGGTTGAGGAGCACCGGGTGGTCGCGGATCACCTCCTCCAGCGCGTCCCAGACCGCGTCCTCCTCGCGCTCGACCATCTCCTTGGAGGCCTTGATGGTGCTCACCAGGTTCCACTTCTCGAGCCGGTTGTAGATGAACGGCTTGAAGAGCTCGAGCGCCATCTTCTTCGGCAGGCCGCACTCGTTGAGGCGGAGCTCGGGGCCGACCACGATCACGGAACGGCCGGAGTAGTCGACACGCTTGCCGAGGAGGTTCTGTCGGAAGCGCCCCTGCTTGCCCTTCAGGGTGTCCGAGAGCGACTTGAGCGGCCGGTTGTTCGTGCCCTTGAGCACGCGGCCGCGGCGGCCGTTGTCGAAGAGGGCGTCCACCGCCTCCTGGAGCATCCGCTTCTCGTTGCGCACGATCACGTCCGGGGCGCGCAGCTCGAGCAGCTTCTTGAGCCGGTTGTTGCGATTGATCACGCGCCGGTAGAGATCGTTCAGGTCGCTGGTGGCGAAGCGGCCGCCGTCGAGCGGCACCAGCGGCCGCAGCTCCGGCGGGATCACCGGGATGACGTCGAGGATCATCCACTCGGGCTTGTGCCCGCTGCGCCGGAACGCGTCCACCACCTTGAGGCGCTTGGCCGCCTTGAGACGCCGAATCTGGCTCGTCTCGGTGCGCATGATGACGCGCAGCTCCTCGGCCAGCTCGTCCGGGTCGATCCGCTGCAGCAGCTCCTTGATCGCCTCGGCGCCCATGCGGGCGACGAAGGCGTCGGGACCGAGCTCTTCGCGCAGCTCGCGGAAGCGCTCCTCGGAGAGCAGCTCCTTCTCGCGCAGTCCACTCTCCCCGGGGTCGATGACCACGTAGCTCTCGAAATAGAGGATGCGCTCGAGATCGCGGAGCGAGATGTCGAGCAGGTGCCCGATCCGGCTCGGCAGCCCCTTGAAGAACCAGACGTGCGAG
The DNA here is from genome assembly GCA_023384635.1 of Thermoanaerobaculia bacterium. Lineage (GTDB taxonomy): Bacteria > Acidobacteriota > Thermoanaerobaculia > Multivoradales > JAGPDF01 > JAAYLR01. Next base: position 2,011 of record JAHDVN010000174.1, on the reverse strand, counting down.
ACCGGGCTGGCGAGCTCGATGTGTCCCATGCGCTCGCGGCGCACCCGCGATCGGGTGACCTCGACGCCGCACTTGTCGCACACCACGCCGCGGTGCTTCATCCGCTTGTACTTGCCGCAGATGCACTCCCAGTCGGTGATCGGGCCGAAGATCTTGGCGCAGAACAGCCCGTCGCGCTCGGGCTTGAAGGTGCGGTAGTTGATGGTCTCGGCCTTCGTCACCTCGCCCCGGCTCCAGGCGCGGATCTTCTCCGGCGACGCGATCGAGATCTTGATCGCGTTGAACTCCTTCAGCGTGCGGGGCTTGTCCAACGATCGCAGGGGTTGCACGGGCGTGTCTCCTAGCATGTCGGGCGAAGGACTCAGAGCTTCAGGAGCTCGACGTCGAGGCAGAGGCTCTGCAGCTCGCGCACGAGAACGTTGAACGATTCCGGAAGCCCCGGATCCTCCGGGACCTCACCCTTCACGATCGATTCGTAGACGCGGCTGCGGCCCTCGACGTCGTCGCTCTTGACGGTGAGGAGCTCCTGGAGGGTGTAGGCGGCGCCGTAGGCCTCGAGCGCCCAGACCTCCATCTCTCCGAACCGCTGGCCGCCGAACTGTGCCTTGCCGCCGAGCGGTTGCTGCGTGATCAGCGAGTACGGGCCGATCGAGCGGGCGTGGATCTTGTCGTCGACGAGGTGTGAGAGCTTGAGCATGTAGATGGCGCCCACCGTGACCTTCTGCTCGAAGGGATCCCCGGTGAGGCCGTCGAAGAGCGTGGTCTTGCCGTCGAACGGCAGGCCGGCCGCCTCCAGCAGCTCCCGCATGTCCGACTCCTCCGCGCCGTCGAACACCGGCGTGGCGTAGAGCTGACCCAGCACGAGGCCGGCCCAACCCAGGTGCGTCTCGAGGATCTGGCCGACGTTCATGCGGCTCGGCACGCCGAGCGGGTTGAGGACGATCTCGACCGGAGTGCCGTCGGGCAGGTACGGCATGTCCTCCTCGGGCAGCACCCGCGAGATCACGCCCTTGTTCCCGTGGCGCCCGGCCATCTTGTCGCCGACCTGGAGCTTCCGCTTCATGGCAACGAAGACCTTGACGAGCTTGATCACTCCGGGCGGCAGCTCGTCGCCCTTCTGCAACTGCTCGCTGCGCTGGTCCTTGACCCGGTGCAGCACCTCGATGTGCGAGTCGGTCCGCCGGTAGATCATCTCCACCGTCTCGAGGAGCTTGCGGTCGGCCAGCGGCAGGCGCAGGATCTCCTGCCGCGTGAGCCGCTCGAGGACAGGCCGGGCGAGCGCCTCGCCCTTCTCGAGCAGCTTCTCGCCGGTGCGGCTCTTGACGGCAGCGGTGACGGTCTTGCCGAGCAGCAGGTCGTTGATCTTCTTGTTCCGCTCCTCGGTGAAGATCCGGATCTCGTCGCGCATGTTCTTCTCGAGGCGCGACACCTCCTCGCCCTCGATCTCGCGCTGCCGGAGGTCCTTCTCCACTCCCTTCCGCGCGAAGATCTTCACGTTCACGACCGTGCCCTCGATGCCGGGCGGCACCTTGAGGCTCGCGTCGCGGACGTCGCCCGCCTTCTCCCCGAAGATCGCCCGCAGGAGCTTCTCCTCGGGGGTGAGCTGGGTCTCTCCCTTCGGCGTCACCTTGCCGACCAGGATGTCCCCGGCCTTCACGGTGGCGCCGATGCGGATGACGCCGCTCTCGTCGAGGTCCTTGAGCGCAGACTCGGAGACGTTCGGGATGTCGCGAGTGATCTCCTCCGGTCCCAGCTTCGTGTCTCGCGCCTCGATCTCGAACTCCTCGATGTGGATCGAGGTGAAGTAGTCGTCGCGGACCAGCTTCTCCGAGACCAGGATCGCGTCCTCGAAGTTGTAGCCGCGCCACGGCATGAAGGCCACCAGCACGTTGCGTCCGAGCGCGAGCTCGCCGCTGTCCGTCGAGGGACCGTCGGCCAGGACGTCGCCCTTGCGCACCCGCTGGCCCTGCCGCACGGCCGGACGCTGGGTGATGCACGTGTTCTGGTTCGA
>JAHDVN010000642.1 GCA_023384635.1 Thermoanaerobaculia bacterium | reverse complement strand
TCGCCGGGGAAGAGGAGGAAGCGCACCGGCGCGCGCCCCAGGTGCTGGAGCGCGCGGTAGTGGGTCCAGCCCTGGCCGGGCGGCACGTTGCGGTCCTCGGTGCCGAAGAAGATCAGGGTCGGCGTCGTCACCCGGTCGAGGCGGAAGAGCGGCGACTTCGCGAGATAGCGCTCGGGATCGGAGAGCGGGGTGGCGCCGAAGTAGTAGCTGTCGAAGCCGTGGCCGAAGTCGACGTTGCCCCAGTCGCTGATCCACTCGACGTCCCCGGCGCCGACCGCCGCCGCCTTGTAGCGGGCGGGGTTCTCGACCGTGAGCTGGATGGAGAGGATCGAGCCGTTCGACCAGCCCATCGTGCCCACCCGGTCCGGGTCGACGAGGCCGCGCGCGACGAGCGCGTCGACGCCGCGCTCGAGGTCCGGGATCTCCAGCTCGTAGTAGCGGCCGCAGCAGATCGATTCCACCCAGTCGAGGCCGTAGCCCGACGAGCCGTGGTAGTTCGCCTTGAGCACGAAGGCGCCGCGCTCTGCGAAGAGGTTCGAGGGATAGGCCCAGTCGTCGTCCCAGAGGTCGAGGTCGGCGGCGGCCGGGCCGCCGTGGATCGAGAGCACGAGCGGGTGGCGCTTCCCCTCCTGCCAGCCGTGGGGGTAGTAGAGGATCCCCTCCACCTCCTCGTCGTTCGCGCCCTGCCAGCGCACGATCTCGGTCCTCGCGAGCGGGCGGTCGGCGAGCTCTTCGTTGAGCTTCGTGAGCTGGCGCGGCCCGGTGAGCCGGGACCCCTCGAGGCGCGCGCCGTAGAGCTGCTCGCGCCGGCTCGCGGTGGAGTGGCGGTAGGCGACGGCACGGCCGTCGTCGGAGAGCGCGAGGCCGAAGATCCGCTCCGCGTGCTCGCCCGCCAGCGGCTGCGAAACCCAGCTCTCCCCGCGCCGGACGTAGCGCACCGCGCGATGGCGGACCCCGTCGGCCAGGAGCGCCAGGAAGCCGTCGGCGAGCGGCCAGACCCGCTCCACGCCGAGGCCGCGCTCCCACCCGAGATCGATCTCGCGATCGTTGCCGGCAGCGACGTCGTGCCACCAGAGGCGGGCCACCGTGGCTTGGTGGAACTCGGGATGGCGGGTGAAG
>JAHDVN010000641.1 GCA_023384635.1 Thermoanaerobaculia bacterium | reverse complement strand
ACGCTTCAGGGCGATATTTCCGGCGAAGATGTAAGCGTTATCGTGAACTTCAAGTATATAAGTGATGGCTTGTCGGCCATTGCTACGCCGAAGGTGAAATTGTTCATGAATGATCCCATGAGCCCCATTCTTATTCTTCCGGAAGGCGGGGAAGCAGCTTACAGGTATCTCGTGATGCCGATACGGCAGTAAGGGAACAAGTGAGGAGTAAATAGTGAGTGGTTATGGGTTACGGGCGCATGACTCACTACCCACCTCCTCCTCCCTTTGTCCCATGACCTACGAACGTACAGACCTACGAACCCGCTCGGATTTAGGGGCGTATGAAGCAAGGCGCAGAACTTACCCCTTACGCTCTACGTTCTCGCCCTACTCCCCCCTCCCGCATGACTCACGACCCATACCTCACGGCCTACGTCCTACATAGCCCCTACTCAAGCAATGGCGGCGTAACGGAGATATTGATGCGCGGACTCTCAATTGTGCGGCCGTTTTCATCCGTTACAATCGCATAAAGAGTATAGACGCCGGGGCCCTGAACATAGGACCACCGGAACTCAACGGGATTTTCCTGCGGCTTGATATTTGATCCGATCAGCCGATTTTCCCCGGAGGGGGATTCAAGGCGGAGATCCGCGCGGACAACTGTGCTCAAGTCGTTCACCTGAAGGTATATGCGCTTTGGAAAGGCATCCAGACCCAAGCTCGTTCCCGGAGGAAGATCGACAAAACTCATCAGCAAGGGTTCCGGATCGGCAAGCAGATTTATTGTTAGCGTCTCTCGGCCCACATTCCCGACATCATCTCGTGCCTCAATCACCACCTCATGAAAACCTTTTTCTATGGCATTCGGAAGCGCCGCCATAAAGGACCATTCGTTCCCGTTTGAGAGTTGATATGAAGTTCCGATGACATAATTTTCCATAAGGGCGCGAACAGAGCGTATGGTGCGCGGAGCATACACCTCCGCCCGAATGGAAAAACTGCGGCTTTGTATTCTGTCGTTTTTGGCGGGATGAAGAACGCGAACCGCAGGGATATTTTCTTTGGTGTGAACGTTATCGTATTCCGTGGGCGCGGTTCCGGTGGCGCTCCATTCATTTTTTGGATCTTGAACCC
>JAHDVN010000173.1 GCA_023384635.1 Thermoanaerobaculia bacterium | reverse complement strand
CGAGCTGGCAGCGGGCGAGGTGGATCCGCAGCCGGTCGGCGGCCAGGCCGACCTCGGCCGGGGGCACGCCGAGCGCCTCGGCGAGCTCGCAGGCCGCCGCGCACGGGAGGTTGCCCTCCTCGAGGCGCGATCGGATCGCGGCCGCGATCCTCTCGTCGACGGGGATGTCGGGATCGATCTGCTTGCCTGCGAGCGCCATCGTGAGACCTCCCCTTCGCAGCGGGACGATAGGGACGGCCGCGCGGGGAGTCAAGCGCCCGCCGCCCGGCCGATCGTGGCGCGAGCGAGGTGCGGGCCGTGTCGCCGGCCCCGCTCAGTCCGCCACGAGCGCCGCGCGCGCGGCGGCGAGCGCGGCCCGCTCGCCGGGGCCGACGGCGGGGAAGCGCAGGTCGAGGCCGGAGAGGGCGTCGACGATCGCCGAGGAGACCACCAGGCGCGTGAACCACTTCGCGTCGGCGGGCACCACGTACCAGGGGGCCTCGGGGGTGGCGGTGGCGCGGATCGCCTCCTGGTAGGCGTGCATGTAGGCGTCCCAGTGCGCCCGCTCGGCGACGTCGCCGGCCGAGAACTTCCAGTTCTTCTCCGGGCGGTCGAGCCGCTCGAGGAAGCGCTGCTTCTGCTCCTCGCGCGAGACGTGGAGGAAGAACTTGCGGATCGCGACGCCGTTGCGCGCGAGGTAGCGCTCGTGGGCGCGGATGTCCTCGTACCTCTCCTCCCAGATCGCGTCCGTGACGAGCCCCGGCGGCAGCTTCTGCCCGTCGAGGATCTTCCGGTGGACGCGCACCACGAGCACCTCCTCGTAGTAGGAGCGGTTGAAGATGCCGATGCGGCCGCGCTCGGGCAGGCGCTTCGCGCAGCGCCAGAGGAAGTCGTGGTCGAGCTCCTCGGCGCTCGGCGCCTTGAACGACGAGACCTGGCAGCCCTGGGGGTTGATCCCCGACATGACGTGCTTGATGGTGCCGTCCTTGCCGGCCGCGTCCATGGCCTGGAAGATCAGGAGCACCGCCCAGCGGTCCTGCGCGTAGAGCCGCTCCTGGAACGCGGCGAGTGCCTCGACCCCCTCGGCGAGCGCCTCGGCGGCCCACTCCTTGTCGCCTTTGTCGAGCGGCCCGGTGTCGCCGGGGTCGAAGCGGTCGAGGCGGAAGCCCTTGCCGTCCGTCACCCGGTAGGGCCGCGAGAGCTCCGCCGCGTGCGCCGCCCAGCGCGCGAGGTCGCCCTCGCCGCCTTCCGCTGACGCCCCCTTCTTGCGCCGCTTCCCACCGTCCTCGCCGTCGCTCTTCTTCTTGCCCATCGCGGACTCCCTCCCCGGCTCGATCGTCGCCGGCGAGTCTAACCCCCGCCGCCCCAACCAGCGGCCGCGCAGCTTGGTGCCGAAGGCTCCTGAATGGCGTTGCTAGACTGCTTCGCGTGACGACAGGGAACCCGCCCGACCCCTTCGCGGCGCCGGACGAGATGGTCACCGAGGGAGACGTCTCGCCGCCGGAGACCTGGGAGCGCAAGCGTGCCTGGCACCGCGCCCAGGCTCAGCTCCCCCTGCGCGAGAAGTTCCGGATCCTCCTCGCCCTCCAGCGCCAGGACTACCCGATCCTCGCCGCCCGCGGCGCGCTCCGCCCCTGGGAGCGCCCCTGGCCGGTGGAGCCGTAGGCGGGTCTCCCGGCCCGCTCGCGACCGCTGGACGCTCCCCTCCGAGGTGCCCCTCCGAGGTGCCAGGCGATTTGCGACAGATCGAAGTGGGGGATCACCCCCTCCGAGGTGCCAGGCGATTTGCGACAGATCGAAGTGGGGGATCGCGTCTACTGGGGCATGCCCCGCCGACTCCGCTACGTGCCGCCCGGGGGTGGCCTCGTCGAGGTCACCTGCCGCACCCTCCAGGCCCGCTTTCTCCTGCGGCCCACACCTCTCTTGCGTGAGATCACCCTCGGCATTCTCGGCCGCGCCCAGAGGAACTCCGGCGTGGCTGTCCATGCCTTCGTCTTCCTCGCCAATCACTACCACCTGCTGGTCTCTGTGACGGACGCCGCCCAGCTCGCGAAGTTCGTCGGCTACCTCAACTCCAACCTGGCCCGGGAGGTGAGCCGCCTCCACGCGTGGAAGGAGAAGGTCTGGGGCAGGCGCTACCAGGCCATCCTGGTGAGCGGCGAGGAGGAAGCCCAGATCGAGCGGCTCTTCTACCTGGCCCGGCAGGGCTGCAAGGAAGGGCTCGTCGCCGACCCGCTGGAGTGGCCCGGAGCGACGAGCTGGCGGGCGATGCTGGATGGCCAGGTTCTCGAGGGGATTTGGTTCGACCGCACGGCGGAGTGTCTCGCGCGGCGGAACGGGATCGAGTTCGGGGCTCGCGACTTCGCCAGTCCGGAGCCGGTCGTGCTCACCCCGCTACCGACCTGGGCCCACCTCGCCCCGGAGGTGCAGCGGGAGCGGTTGCGGGATCTGCTCGATCTCGCCCGGGCCGAGGCCGCGGCGATGCGGCAGGAGACCGGGCGGGACCCCGTGGGGCGCGAGGCGGTGGTTCGACAGGACCCGCATGGGTCGCCAGCACGCAGCAAGAAGGGTCCGGCGCCGCTGGTGCACGCGGCGAGCCGGGAAGCGCGGCGGGCCTACAGGGAGGCGTACCGCCTCTTCACCGCCGCCTACCGCCGCGCGGCCGAGGCGCTGCGCGCGGGCGTGGAGGCCGTCGTCTTCCCCGAGGGCTGCTTCCCCCCAGCTGGGCCGTTCCTCAGGCCGGCGACGGCCTGATCCCGGCACTCTTCGATCTCTAGCGCCCCTCGCGGGTGCGCGGAACCAAGCGCGGCACCAGCCGGGCAGGCTCGACTACCGCGGTCTAAATGGGGAGGGGGTTCTTTCGGGAGCGCCAGAGAGCCCGGGCCGTCGGCCGCAGCGGCCCGGGTCTCTTCGAGCTCAGCTCAACGCCGGCCCGCCATCACCCATTCCGTCCGATCGCCACGGCACCGGGCCGCAATTCGCCTGGCACCTCTTCGGATCCGCGAGGGCAGGGGCCGCAACTCACCTAGCAGCTCCTCGCCGCAATTCGCTTGGCACCTCTTCGCCTCTTCGGCACCGCTTGACCTCTTCACACTTACTTCCAGGCGCAAGCGCCACCGGCGACTACTTGGAGAAGAAGGGAGGGTTCTTGCGCGAATCGCTCAGTGTCCACACCACCCAGAAGAGCCCGATGGGACCGCCCCAGAGCCAGTAGCGCGCTATGAGCGACCGCTCTGCAGCTGAGAGCCCGCGGTACCTCGAAAGGATCGCTGCGAACGAAGCAAGCAGTACCATCGCGAAAAGGAGTGAGATGACACCGGCCCAGAAGAGCGCCTTGGTTCGTTCGCTGCCCGAAGAGATCAGCTCGGCGGCGAACGCAACCACAAACATGCTCAGAGCGACTACGGAACTGAGAGCAGCGGTCCACCGCATCACCGCGAGAGTCCGCCTCTGATTGGTCAACCGCCCCTCCGACGCAACTCGCCTGGTGCCTGTTCGCAGCCATTCGGGCAAGCTACTCAACGTCACCTCCTCCGGCTGAGCCTCCGCGCACCTCTTCTGTTGACGGCAATGGTCGCCGAGCCAGCTGTTCGGAAAGCGCGAGCGTCATCGAGAGCAGGCCTAGGCCACCGGTCCAGAAGAGCCGGCGCAGGAGCGCCCTTCTCTCGGCTGCACCGGCGCCTGTCATTCGAAGGAGCGCGATCAGAACTCCGATATGGCCAAGCGCACCCGCACAAGCGACTGGAAGGCCCAGCTCCACTGTGCCCCCGTCAGGCAGAGCACCGACACCTTCGAGGATCACGCCCAAGGGGAGCGGCAGGACCGCGGCACAGAAGAAGAAGACCGATGCGCGCTTCCATCGCGCGGATTGGGACTGGCTCCAGGTCACGTGCACGTGGGCCTTCAGAGCCAACCGTTCCGCTCGGACCACCGGCAGCGGAGCCAAGCCCAGCCTCCGCTAACTCTGGTCGAGGGGCCAACCGAGACAACGCTTGTTCTCGGTCCCCTCCAGATCGACTCCTGCGGGTCACACTGGCCGGTTGTAGCGCCAGCAGGTCCGATGGAGGAGACACTGTATTCGAACTCGCCAAGCAGATCCTCTCGCGAGCAACCGCAAGCACCTGGCGCGAGTGGAGTGCTGGTGTCGAAGGCGACTCCGGCTCCCATGAACACCCCGAGAACCGCACAGACGGATCGCACGCGTACACGCGCATCCGGGTTGGTCCGGCACGAGTACTGTCCGCGAGAGTACGTGATCCCTGCACCCATCGGTACCCAGAGCACAGACTCACCGGAGTAAGCCCACTCGCCACCCGGGCACTCGTCCCCGCACGTGCACAGACCGAGTGGATCGGCGAGAACCGTTGGCCGGGCCTCGGAGTAGCCGTACACCTGGAGAGCCGAGCTGCCCCGAAGGCCGAGCGGATCCGCGCTCACGTACCTCCCCGTCCCCGCCTCGTACCAGCGGTGGACGTTGTAGAAGAGATCGGCGCCGAAGCCTCCGGAGCGCAGGTCGCGGTGCCAGTAGGGGTGGTCCCACTGGCCGGGGAGGCGCAGGAAGAGGCCGCTCGCGAGGGCGCCCTCAGGGGTGCCGTGCTGCCAGTCGCGGCCGAAGGGCTCGAAGCCGCCCGACCAGGTGACCGAGGCGTCGCCGGCGAGCGCGCAGGCGGGGGAGCCGAGGTGGTCGGTGGCGAGGAAAGTGAGCCCCCCGCCGCCGCCCTTGCCGCCCGCCTCCTCCCGCCACTGCGCCACCGGACGGCCGAGGGCGACGCGCGCGCCAGGTACTCCGCGCTCAGTCCGCAATTCGTCTGGCACCTCTTCGCCTCTTCGCACCTCTTCGCTCCTGCAATCCTCTCAGAGCCGCGGGTCTTGTGCGCTCATAAGGGCAGCGCGGAGCCGCCACGGGCCGCCTCTCGGTCCTCGGGCCTGCGAAGGACATACCGGTACCAGTACACCGGCATCGCGAACATGTGCCCAAGCAGGAGTACGACGACCCAGAGTCGGACCTTCTCCTTCGGAACGCGGGCCGAAAGGGCGGCATCGAAGAGGAACAGGAACCAAGCAGCCCAAACGGAGATGGCGACCGCCAGCCACAGGTGCTCGAGCGCGGGAGTGCGCTCGGGAAGGAACATCACCCCGACCGAGCAGAGCGGCCAGATGGCAACTCCCCCGAGTATCCACTTTAGCCAACGCGGTGGCGTCCTCCAGATCCTCCCGAGGCGTGTCATCGCGTCACCCTCCTACCACCACCGAGGAGCGTTGGGTCTGATCACGAACTGCGGCTTATGGAAACAGACGGTCTTGCCGGCACCTCCGGTGAGCCTGAGGAATGGCCATGCGGTGGAGATGTTCACTCCCACCGTCTGCACCTTGCGGTCAGGATCGGAGCCGCGGCTACAGCGGCCACTGTCGGAGCCTTGAGCAACTACGGCGGCCCAGGTCCACTGCTCCTGCGGGCCGTAGAGCTCGTCGATGAAACAGCCACAGGCCCCCGGCCCCCCAATGGAGCCTTCGACGCCGCCTCCGACCCCCGCGATCAGTCCAACGGTGATGCAGCGGAAGGTCGTGTCGACACGAAGTCCATTGCTCTGGCAGGTGTACGCAGCCGTTCCCCTGGTCCACCCTCCGACACCAAGAAAGACGCTACCTGACGCCACTGCCGCGTCCCACCGTCCACCCGGGCAGTCAGATCCACACGGGCATCCGTCGTCGTTGGCAAGGCCCAGCGGATCGGTGTAGAAGAGTGGGCGCTGGCCAACGAACCCGTAGAGGTTGATGTCGGCCTCGAGGCCGAGCGGATCCGACGATACGTACCTCCCCGTCCCCGCCTCGTACCAGCGGTGGACGTTGTAGAAGAGATCGGCGCCGAAGCCTCCGGAGCGCAGGTCGCGGTGCCAGTAGGGGTGGTCCCACTGGCCGGGGAGGCGCAGGAAGAGGCCGCTCGCGAGGGCGCCCTCAGGGGTGCCGTGCTGCCAGTCGCGGCCGAAGGGCTCGAAGCCGCCCGACCAGGTGACCGAGCCGTCGCCGGCCAGCGCGCAGGCGGGGGTGCCGAGGTGGTCGGTGGCGAGGAAGGTGATCCCCCCGCCACCGCCCTTGCCGCCCGCCTCCTCCCGCCACTGCGCCACCGGACGGGCGGCGAAGTGGAGGAGGTGGGTGCGCCGTTCCGGGGATTGGTCGAAGCTGTAGCCCACGTGGTGTCCGTTCACCCGTTCCGTGGCCCCTGGTTGCGGCGAGTCGTATCGCACCCGCTTCCGTCCTCCTGTGGCTGCTCGGCTCGCCCTAGTCTAGGTCCTCCCGCCGCTCGGGGCTAGCTGGCGCGCGAGCAGCCGGTGCGCGTGCAGATCTCCGGGTGAGGACGAAGACTGCCCAAGCCATCCCGATCGGTCCCAGGAGTGCCATCGAGAGCCTCGTCGTGGGATCGACGGCCCGCTTCCGGAAGCCACCGGCTGCCGCGAGTGCCCGGACCTGGATCACCAGCGCGAGGAGGGTGACGAACGGGAGGAGGACCGCGAGAGCGAGCAGCCAGATGCCGGCCTCGGACTCCGGGTAGAGTCGTCCTCCGGCCAGGAAGAGGAAGAGCATCGATCCCACGGAGACGACGGCGAGAGCAACCGCCGCGATCCGTGATCGGAGAGCGCTCTTCTCTCTGGAGTCCCGGGTGGCCATGCGACTGCGGGCGGCAGCCAGGTGGGCGGTGCCTCGCCTCGGATCCAGCTGTCAGCCGGCGAGTTGGGAGTATAGCGGCGAGGGGGAGTAGGATGGTCGCCTTCCCGGATACCGGCCCCTGCTCCCCGTCGGATCGGGGCCGGAGGGCTCGATCTGGGCCCCGGGACCCCGGCGGCGGCTCACGCTGCCGTCGGCCACCTCCCGGTGTGCCCGTCCGCGGCGCTCTCGCCGAAGTGAGGAGGTTCCGAACATGCCCCGATCCGCTCCCGTCCACTTCCGTCCGCTTCCCCTGTTCGCGCTCCTCGGCGCGGCGCTCCTGCTCGCCGCGAGCGGCGCCGGTGCCGCGCCGCCGGCGGGCAAGGTCCTCGTCGAGCACGGCGCGGCGCCCGAGCTCGCGGGCGCGCGCCTGCTCCACGACTACGGGGCGTTCGCCCTCTACGAGGTGCCGGCCGCGGCCCTGGCGTCGGCGCCGGCCCGGCCCGGGGTGACGGTGCTCGACGAGACGGTCCTCTTCGACGCCCAGCCGTTCCGCCCCGGCGTGGAGCGGATCGCCGCGCCGGAGGGTTTCGACGCACCGGCCGGAACCGACGCGGGGCTCCAGCTCGTGCAGTTCGTCGGCCCGGTGCAGGAGGCGTGGCTCGAGGCGCTGCGCGCGCTGCGGGCGCGGCCGGTCCACTACGTCGCCAATCAGGGCTACCTGGTCTGGGCCGACGCGGCGGCGCGGCAGGGGCTCGACGGGCTCGTCGCCGCCCGCGAGGTGCTGCAGTACAGCGCCCCGCTCGCCCCCTGGTTCAAGCTCGGCGCGACGCTGCGCGCCCGCTTCGACGCGAAGAGCGCGCCCGAGGGGAGCGAGGTCGTACCGGTGACGATCCAGATGGTGCGCCACGGAGACCTCGCCCGCGCCGAGGAGGAGATCGAGCGGCTGACC
>JAHDVN010000640.1 GCA_023384635.1 Thermoanaerobaculia bacterium | reverse complement strand
GCCCCGCGTACAGCGCACGCTCAGCAACAAGTACTGGGTCGACGAGCTCTACGACCGGACCGTGGTGCGCGGGACCTGGGGTCTCGCCCACGGCCTGCACCGGTTCGACGCGCGGATCATCGACGGCCTGCTGGTGAACGGGTCGCGCCACCTGACGGTGGCCGTGGCGCTGGTCTCCGGCTTCTTCGACAAGTACGTGGTCGACGGGCTGGTGAACCTCGTCGGCTGGCTGTCCCAGACCGGGTCGCGGGCGCTGCGGCGCGCCCAGACCGGTCTCGTCCAGCAGTATGCCCTGGTGCTCGCCGCCGGCGTGGTGGCGCTGGTCGGTCTCTACTTCGTGCTGCGCTGATCGGCGGGGGGAAGCGATGTTCGAGTGGGTCCACGGTCTCCCGATCCTGAGCCTGATCGCCTACGTGCCGCTCGTGGGCGCGGCGATCCTCCTCTGCCTCGACGGCGGGCGCCCGGTCCTCGTCCGGCGCTTCGCCACCGCCGTGGCGGGGATCGACTTCCTGCTCTCGCTGCCGCTCTGGTTCGCCTTCGACCGCCAGGGGCCGCTCTTCCAGTTCGTGGAGGACGTCGCCTGGATCGAGGCGATCGGGGTGCGCTACCAGTTCGGGATCGACGGCATCGCGCTGCTCCTGGTCCTCCTGACGACCCTGCTCGGGGTCCTCGCCTTCCTCTCCTCGTGGGACGCGATCCGCGAGCGCGAGAAGGAGTACTACGCCTTCATGCTGCTGCTGCAGACCGGCATGCTGGGCGTCTTCATGGCGATGGACTTCTTCCTCTTCTACGTCTTCTGGGAGGTCATGCTGGTGCCGATGTACTTCCTCATCGGCATCTGGGGCGGGCCGCGGAGGCTCTACGCCGCGATCAAGTTCTTCCTCTACACGCTCGCGGGCTCGGTGCTGATGCTGCTCGGCATCCTCGCCCTCTACTTCTTCAACAGCGAGGGGCTGCTCGGGCGGCCGGGGCTCGGCAACCCGGAGAGCTTCTCGATCCTCCAGTTCCACGAGATCGCCGAGCGCATCCCGCCGGATCTCCAGTTCTGGATCTTCCTCGCCTTCTTCGTCGGCTTCGCGATCAAGGTGCCGATGTTCCCGTTCCACACCTGGCTGCCCGACGCC
>JAHDVN010000639.1 GCA_023384635.1 Thermoanaerobaculia bacterium | reverse complement strand
CCCCACCGAGACGCCGCTGCTCGCCTTCTCGGACATGCCGGAGCTCAACGCCCTGCTCAAGTCGGGCGCCGGCCAGGGCGGGATCCTCGTGGGCGGCAAGAACTTCGGCTGCGGCTCCTCGCGCGAGCAGGCGGCCTCCTGCCTGCGCGGCCACGACCTCACGATCGTGGCGCGCGGCTTCGCCCGCATCTTCCTGCAGAACGCGATCAACCTCGGCCTGCCGCTCGTCACCGCCCCGGACCTCGAGGCGAGCGAGGGCGACGAACTCGCCCTCGAAGAGGGCGCCGTCGTCAACCAGACCACCGGCCAACGCTTCGCCACCGTCCCCCTCCCCCCCGCCCGCCAGGCGATCATCGACGCCGGCGGCCTCATCGCCGACACCCGGAAGCGGCTGCTGGCAGGAGGCTGAGGAAGACGGCGACAGGCACGCATTTCCACTTCCGCCCGCTGCGGGTGGCCTAGCCGGGACGGGGTGAGGGCCGGTTCCTTGCGGGGAGCTCAGCCGAGCGTCGCCGGTTCGCCGGTGAACCGGTAGCCGACCCCGGGCTCGGTCGCGAGGTAACGCGGCCGGGCCCAGTCGTCGCCGAGCTTCTGGCGCAAGCGGCCCACGACGACCCGAAGATACTGCGTATCCTCGAGGTGGCGGGGGCCCCAGACCTCGCGCAGCAGCTGCTGCTGGGCGACGACGCGCCCGCCATGGCGTACGAGGAGTGCCAGCAGGTCGTACTCCTTGCGCGTGAGGTGCAGCGGCTCACCGGCGAGCGTCACGCTCCGGCGGGCGAGGTCGACGCGCAGGTGGCCGTCGTCGAAGAGGGGTGGAGCCGCTGCCGCGGTGCCCGCGCCGCGGAGCAGGGAGCGGATGCGCGCCATCAGTTCCTGGATCCCGAACGGCTTGGTGACGTAGTCGTTGGCGCCGCCGTCGAGGGCTCGCACCTTCTCCACCTCGGAGGCGCGCACGGAGAGAACGACGACCGGCGCCGACGACCATTGGCGCAGCTCGCGCAACACCTCCTGGCCGTCGCGGTCGGGCAGGCCGAGATCCAGGACCACGAGGTCGGCGCCCTCCAGCGCGAGCTGCTCGAGCCCCGCACCGCCAGTCGCAGCCTCCCCGACCCGATAGCCCTGGC
>JAHDVN010000172.1:7341-7641 GCA_023384635.1 Thermoanaerobaculia bacterium | reverse complement strand
CGGCCGCGACGGCCGCCTGGTGACCGCGAACGACGACAGCTGGGGCGCGGAGCTGCCCGGGAGCTTCAGCGCCGACTTCGACAGCCCGCACCGGGCGCGGCGGATCGCCGAGCTCCTCGGCGGGCGGGAGCGCTGGAGCCCGGAGGGGCTGGCGGCGCTCCAGACCGACGTGCGCTCGCGCTGGGCGTGCGAGGTGGTGGCGGCGCTCGGCGGGCCGTTCGCGAGCGAGGCGGAGAGAGCGCGCGCGGCGCTCGCGGCCTGGGACGGGGGGATGGAGGAGCGCGGCCCGGCGGCGCTCTT
>JAHDVN010000172.1:0-7331 GCA_023384635.1 Thermoanaerobaculia bacterium | reverse complement strand
GAGCGGGAGCTGCGCGAGCGGCTCTTCGGCGACGAGGCGCGGGCGCACGGCCTGCCCCCCTTCGCCAGCCGCGACCGCCTCCTCGCGCTCCTCTCCGGCGCCCTCGACCCGGTCTTCTTCGACGACGTGACGACGCCCGAGGTGGAGGGGCGCGACGCGATCGTGGGCGCGGCGCTGGCGGCGGCGTGGCGGGAGGGGACGCAGCGCTTCGGCGAGGAGGTCGCGCGCTGGCCCCACGCCGACCTCCACCGGCTGCGGCTCGCGCACCCGCTCGGCGAGTTGCCGCTCGCCGGCCGCTGGTTCGACCGCGGCCCCTTCCCCGTCCCGGGCTCGACCACTACGGTGGCGGCGTTCGGGGCGGTCTGGGAGGGGGGGCGGCAGCGCGTGACCTACGGCCCGTCGATGCGCTGGGCGACCGACCTCGCCGACCCGGACGGGACGCTGGCGATCCTGCCGGGGGGCCAGTCCGGGCACCCCGGCGATCCGCATTACGACGACCAGCTGCCGCTCTTCCTCTCGGGCCGCACGCGCCCGGTGCCGTGGAGCGAGGCGGCGATCGAGCGGGCCACGGTCTCCCGCCTCGAGCTCGTCCCCTGAGCCTGGGCTAGCGGAAGCGGCGGCCCATCCGCCGCGGCGGCTTGCGCTCGACGTACGGCTCCACGCCGAGGGTGGTGCAGCGCGGCAGCTCGAACCCGAGGGTGGCCTCGAGCTCCTTGATCAGCGGCTTGTCGAGGAAGGTGGCGATGGTCGAGACCACCCCCTCGGCGTCGCCGCGCGCGGTGCGGCCGGCGCGGTGGACGTAGTCGTCGACGCTGTCCGGGATGTCGTAGTTGACGACGTGCTCGATGGCCGGGATGTCGAGGCCGCGCGCCGCGACGTCGGTGGCGACCAGGATCCGGTGCTTCCCCTCGCGGAAGCCGTCGAGCGCCTGGAGGCGCTGCGCCTGGGTGAGGTCGGAGTGGATCCGCTCGACGCGGTGCCCCTCGCGCGCGAGCACCCGGGAGAGCCACTCGGCGTCGACCTTGCGGCGTGTGAAGACCAGCGTCGATCCGAGCTCGCGGTTCAGCAGGGAGAGGATGCACGGCCGCTTGTTGTCGATGTCGACCAGGTAGAGGCGGTGGCTGATGCCGCTCGCCGCCTTCCCCTTCGGCGTCACGTCGAGGCGCAGCGGGTCGGAGAGGAAGCGCTGCGCCAGCCGCTCGATCGGCGGCGGCATGGTGGCCGAGAACATCATGGTGTGCCGCTCGGCGGGCAGGCGCTCGAGGATGCGGTGGATCTGCGGCATGAAGCCGAGGTCGAGCATGTGGTCCCCCTCGTCGAGGACCAGCTCGGAGACCGCGTCGAGGCGCACCGTGCCGCGCTCGAGGTGGTCGAGCAGGCGCCCGGGGGTGGCGACTACGATCTGCGGCTTCTTGGCCAGGGTGTCCATCTGGTGGCGGATGTTGAGGCCGCCGATCAGGGCCACGGCGCGCAGCCGCCGGCTGGCGCCGAAGTAGTCGAGGAACCCTTTGGTCTGGAGCGTGATCTCGCGCGTCGGCGAGAGGACGAGCGCGCGCACCTTCTGGTCGGCGGGGAGGCGCTGGACGATCGGGAGGCCGAAGGCGGCGGTCTTGCCCGACCCGGTCTCGGCCAGGCCGATGAGGTCGTGGCCCTCGAGGGCGGGCGGGATCACCGCCGCCTGGATCGGGGTCGGCTTCTGCCATCCGAGCTCGGCCACCGCGGTGCGCAGCTCGGGTGTGAGCCCCAGGTCGTCGAACGACAGGTGGCTCTCGGGGACGGGTTGTATCGGGAGATTCGATTCGTGCATGCGTTCCCGCATTCTAGACCGGACCGGGGCCACCCTCCGGAGCGGCCATGAGTGGGCCACTCCCGAGGGAGTAGCATCGGCCGACCCGGGAGGAGATTCGGATGAGTGGAAGCGGACCGCGAGACGTGCTGGGGGGGGTCGGGAACACACCCGTCGCCGTGCTGCGCCGGGTCGTGCCCGAGGGCTCGGCGCGCGTGGTGGTGAAGCTGGAGTGCCAGAACCCGACCGGAAGCATGAAGGACCGAATGGCCCTCTCGGTGGTCGACGGGGCGGCGGCCTCCGGCCGGCTGCCTCCCGGCGGCCGGGTCGTCGAGTACACCGGGGGGAGCACGGGCACCTCGCTCGCCTTCGTCTGCACGGCCCGCGGCTACCCCGTCACGCTCGTCTCCTCGGACGCCTTCAGCCGCGAGAAGCGCGACCAGATGCGGGCCTTCGGGGCCACGGTCGTCGAGCTCCCGAGCGAGGGCGGGCGGACGACGAAGGAGCTCATCCAGAGCATGATGGCCCGCGCCGCCGAGCTCGCCGCGGCCCCCGGCGCCTTCTGCGCCGACCAGTTCCGGAACCCCGACGCCGCGGCCGGCTATGCGCCGCTGGCGCGCGAGCTCCGGGAGCAGACCGCCGGCCGCCTCGACGCCTTCGTGCAGTCGGTCGGCACGGCGCAGTGCATCCGCGGAGTGGCGGCGGTACTGCGGGAGTTGGCTCCCGGCGTCCGGATCGCGGCGGTGGAACCGGCCGAGTCGCCGGTTCTCTCCGGGGGCGCCCCCGGCCCGCACCAGATCGAGGGGGTGGGCCCCGGCTTCGTGCCGCCCCTCTGGCACCCCGAGCTGGCCGACGAGATCCTCCAGGTTTCCACCCGGGAGGCGAAGGAGATGGCCCGCCGCCTGGCGCGCGAGGAGGCCCTCTTCGCCGGCACCTCCACGGGGGCCAACGTGGTGGCGGCGCTCCGCCTGGCCGAACGCCTCGGCCCCGGCGCGACGGTGGCCACCCTGGCCTGCGACACCGGCCTCAAGTACCTCTCGACCGACCTCTACGCGAGCGGCTGAGGGCGCCGGCGGCGCTCAGAAGAGCCGCCCCTGCAGGTCGTCGCCGGCCTCGTCGGCGAAGCCGGAGAGGCCGACGCCGGCGAGGCGGAAGCGGGCCTCGGCGGGCAGGCCGCTCGCGGCGAGGAGGGCGGCGGCGAGGCCGGCCACCTCGGCGGCGTCGCGCGGGGGGTGCGGGAGGGTGCGGCGGCGCGTCAGGGTGCGGAAATCGGCCGTCCGCAGCTTCAGGGTCACCGTGCGGGCGATCCGCCGCCGCCGCTCCGCCCCCTCCCAGGCGCGCCGGGCGAGGCGCTCGATCTCGGGGCCGAGCGCCGGGGCCGGCAGGTCCTCGTCGAAAGTCCGCTCGGCGGAGATCGAGCGGGTCGGCCGGTCGGGGAGGACCGGCCGCTCGTCGATTCCCGCGGCGAGCTCCACCAGGCGCGGCCCGAAGCGGCCGAGGCGGCGCTCCAGGAGGCGCGGGTCGGCGCGCCGGAGCTCGCCGGCGGTGGCGATCCCGAGCTCGGCGAGGAGCCGCTCGGTGGCGCGGCCGACCCCGGGGAGCTTGCCCACCGGCAGCGGCGCCAGGAACGCCTCGACCTGGTGCGGCCGGATCACGAAGAGGCCGTCGGGCTTCTTCCAGTCGGAGGCGATCTTGGCGAGGAGCTTGTTCGGCGCCACCCCGGCCGAGGCGGTGAGGCCGGTCTCGGCGCGGATCTCGGCCCGGATCACCCGCGCCGTCTCGGTGGCGGAGGGGAGGCCGGTGCGCTCCACGGTGACGTCGAGGTACGCCTCGTCGAGCGAGAGCGGCTCGACCAGCTCGGTGTGGCGCAGGAAGATCTGCCGCACCTGGCGCGAGACCTCCTTGTAGCGCGCGAAGTCGGGGCGCAGCCAGACGGCCCCGGGGCAGAGCCGCGCGGCGCGGGTCGCGGGCATCGCCGAGCGGACGCCAAAGGCGCGCGCCTCGTAGGAGGCGGCGCAGACGACGCTCCGCGGCTCGGGGCTCCAGGCGACGACGACCGGTCTCCCCTTGAGCTCCGGCCGGTCGCGCTGCTCGACGGAGGCGTAGAAGGCGTCCATGTCGACATGGACGATCTTGCGGAGCGGTGCCGACGCGGGGGGCACGGCCTTCAGCCGCCGGCGGGCTCGCCGAGGTCCTCGGCGCGCAGCGGCGAGACCCGCACGGTGCGGAAGCGGCCGAGCGTGACCTCCCCCGGCGGCTGGCCGCGGCGTTTCGAGACCTCCCCGGCGAGAGCGACGTGGACCGCCACTTGCCCGCCTCGGCGCCCCTTCGAGTAGCCGGCGGCGAGCCCCGCGGCGAAGCGCTCGGTCTCCCGCGGCAGCCGGTCGACCCCGTCGGGATTGCGCACCACGACGTGCGAGCCGGAGTCCCCCGCGAGGTGGAACCAGAAGTCGCCGGGCGCCGCGAGCTGGAGCGAGAGCAGGTCGTTCTCCTCGGCGGTCCGGCCCACCAGCACCGTGAAGCCGTCGGGCGACACGAACCGCCGCGCGATCCGGCGCCCCCGCCAGACCCCCTGCTCGGGATCGGAGGGCGGCGGTGGGCCGGAGCGGCGGGGGGGCGTCATGGCGAAGGGAACCGCGCCCGGCGAGGGCGTCGTCCGGCGCCGATTCTCTCCCAGCGGCGGGTCGCGGGCATCCGGGGGGGCGCGACCGGCGTACCGGTGGGTGCGGGTAGAGTCGGCGCGGGAGGGGCCATGGGAAAGGCGGGGGAGACCGGGACGACCGGGAGGATCGGGAGGATCGGAGGGGTGGGGGCCGTGGCGGTGGCGCTCGGGCTGGCGCTGGCCGGTGGCTGCGGGCGGGCGACGGGTGTGCCCGGGGCGCCGGCGAGCGGCGGCGGGGCCGCCGCGGAGAGGAGCGGAGCGATGGCGAAGTGCGACGCGGAGTGGGACGGGAGCCTGACGCCCGAGCAGCGCCGGGTGCTGCGCGAGAAGGGGACCGAGCGGGCGTTTACCGGCGCCTACTGGGACCACCACGAGGAGGGGACCTACCGCTGCGCCGGCTGCGGCCTCGAGCTCTTCTCCTCGCAGCACAAGTACGACTCCGGGTCGGGGTGGCCGAGCTTCTGGCAGCCGGTGGCCCCGGAGGCGGTGGCGACCGAGGCCGACGGGAGCTTCGGGATGCGCCGCACGGAGGTCCTCTGTCCGCGCTGCGGCGGCCATCTCGGCCACGTCTTCGAGGACGGGCCGCAGCCCACGGGCCTGCGCTACTGCATCAACTCGGCCGCCCTCCGGTTCGAGCCCGCGGCACCGGGGAAGTGACGGGGGCGGACGGCCGTCCGCCCCTCCGCCGCCCCGCGGCTCGCGCCCGCCCCCCCCGCTCGGGTAGGATCCCGGGCCGGGCCGGGCGCGGCCTCCGTCGGCGCGCCCCCGCCTGCCCGGGCCCGTCGCTGGAACCTACCCGCGCGCCAGAGCGGCGCCGCCAGCCCCCCGAGCCTCCCCGCCCGCGCTGCCCCGACGGCGGCGCGCGGTTCTTGCCTTGGAGTGGAACTTGACCCGTCGGATGCTCATCTCTGCCCGCAGCCCGGAAGAGCTGCGGATCGCCCTGCTCAGCGGCAAGCTCCTCGAGAGCTACCAGGTCGAAGTCGCCGACACCACGCTGAGCCGCGGCAACATCGCCAGCGGCACCATCGCCGGCATCCAGCCGGCCCTCAACGCCGCCTTCGTCGACTTCGGCGCCGAGCGCAACGGCTTTCTGGCGATCCAGGACGTGGTCGCCGGCGCCCGCACCCGCGAGCCCGCCTCCGAAAAGGAGCGCCCGGCGATCGACGAGGTGCTCGAGCGCGGCCGCCCGATCGTCGTCCAGGTCACCCGCGACCCGGAGGGGACGAAGGGGGCGGCGCTCACCACCAACCTCTCGCTCGCCGGCCGCTACCTCGTCATCACCCCCCTCGACAGCCACCGCGGCGTCTCGCGCAAGGTGGAGGACGAGGAGGCGCGGCGCGAGCTCAAGGAGATGGTCGCCAAGCTCGACCTGCCCGAAGGCTCCGGCGTGATCGTGCGCACCAACGCACTCGGCCAGACGCGCACCGAGCTCAACCGCGATGCGGCGGCGCTGGTGAAGGTCTGGAAGCGGATCCAGGCCGAGGCGAAAAAGGGGCGCGGCCCGAAGCTCCTCTACGGCGACCAGGACCTGATCATCAAGGCGCTGCGCGACCTGCTCGACAACTCGGTCGAGGAGATCCTCGTCGACGACCAGACGGCGTTCGAGGCCGCCCAGGCGTACATTCAGACCTTCCTGCCGCGTGCCAAGGTGCGCCTCGAGCTCTACACCGAGCGCGTACCGCTCTTCTCGGCCTACGAGCTCGAGCCGCAGATCGAGGGGATCTACCGCCGCTCGGTGCCGCTCGCCTGTGGCGGCGCGATCGTCATCGACGGCACCGAGGCGCTGACCGCGATCGACGTCAACTCCGGCAAGTCGACGCGCGCCGCCAGCCAGGAGGAGACCGCCTACGCCACCAACCTGGAGGCGGCGCGGGAGGTGGCGCGGCAGCTGCGGTTGCGCGACATCGGCGGCCTGGTGGTCGTCGACTTCATCGACATGAAGAGCATGAAGCACCGCCGGGCGGTCGAGAAGGCGGTGAAGGACGCGATGAAGAGCGACAAGGCGCGCTCCTCGATCGGCCGCCTGAGCGCCAACGGCCTGCTCGAGATCAACCGGCAGCGGATCCAGCAGGAGCTCAAGGTCCGGAGCCACCGCGCTTGCCCGACCTGCGACGGCACCGGCCGCATCGCGAGCCCCGAGATGGTCGGCCTGAACCTGCTGCGCCGGATCGAGGCGCGGGCGGTGACCGGCCGCCTGCAGAAGGCACGGATCGAGCTCCACCCCGAGCTCGCCGACGCCTTCCAGAACCAGCGTCGGCAGGAGCTCGCCCGCCTCGAGCGCGAGTTCGAGATGGCGATCGAGATCATCGCCTCGCCGCGCCTCCACCGCCCCGACGAGGTGATCCAGTGGGTGGAGCGGGAAGGCGGGGCGATCGTCGAGCCGGCGGCGAAGAAGAAGCGCGCCGCCGTCGAGGTGCGCGACCTGCTCGCCGCCGTGGCTCCGGGCGAACCCGAGGAGGAGGAGGCCGAGGGGGAGGCGGAGGCGGAGGGCGGCAACGGCCGCAAGCGCAAGCGGCGCAAGCGCAAGGGGCGGGAGCGTGCGGTGGAGAAGCCCGCGGCTCCCGCGGCGCGCCAGGGCCGCGGCAAGGCGGCTGCGAAGGCCGCGAAGCCGCCCCAGGCGTCCGAGGCCGAGGCGCCGTCGCAGGCCGAGCTGCCGCTGGAGGCCGAGGAGGGCGAGCCGGCCGCCGGCGCCGCCGAGGGCAAGGGGCGCCGCAAGCGCCGCCGCCCGCGCCGGCGGGGCAAGGGGGAAGAGGGGAAGGCTGCCGGCGGGACCGGAGACGAGCCGTCGGAGAGTGCGCAGGAGCCTCCGCCTCCCTCCGGGGTGGAGGCGCCGGAAGGCGGCCACGCCGCGGGCGGAAGCGAGGCCAAGTCCCGCCGCCGGCG
>JAHDVN010000171.1 GCA_023384635.1 Thermoanaerobaculia bacterium | reverse complement strand
GGCGGCCGCGGTGCCGCCGGGGCACGAGGTGCGGGTCCTCGATCTGCGGCTGTCGCGGCGGCCGGAGCGCCGATTCGCCCGGACGCTCCGGGAGTTCGCTCCCGACCTGCTGGGCATCACCGCCTACACCCACGAGGCGGTCGACGCGCTGGCGCTCGCCCGCGCCGGAGCCCGCCTGCTTCCCCGGCTCCGGTCGGTGGTCGGCGGCCACCATGCGACGGTGCGGCCGGCCGACTTCGACGACGAGGCGGTGGCGGCGGTGGTGCGCGGCGAAGGGTGCGGGCCGATGCGCGCCATCGTGGAGCGGCTCTCCCGGCGGGAGCCTCTCGACGGGATCCCGCACGTCTGGGTGCCGGGCGGCCGCGCGGCGCTGGACGAATGGCCGAGCTACCCCGATCCGGCGACGCTGCCGGTGCCGCGCCGCGACCTCTGGCGGGCCGCGGACTACCACTGCGTCTGGACTGCCGAGAGCCCGCGCCCCTGGCAGCCGCTCTTCCCGGCCACCGCCTCGGTGCGCGCCTCCTGGGGCTGCCGGATGCGCTGCACTTTCTGCGTGGTGCCGTTCCTGAGCCGCGGGCACCACCACGCGCGGCCGGTGGCGGCGGTCGCCGACGAGATCGCCGCCCTCGAGGCGAACCACGTCTACTTCGTCGACGACGAGGGGTTCCTCGACGAGGAGCACGCGGCGGCCCTCGCCGAGGCCCTGGCCGGGCGCGGGGTGCGCAAGCGCTACCACTCCTGGGCGCGCGCCACCACCGTGCTGCGCTCACCGGAGCTCTTCCGCCGCTGGCGGGAGGTCGGCCTCGACACCGTCTTCGTCGGCTTCGAGTTCTCCTCCGACGAGGAGCTCAAGGCGGTGCAGAAGGGCGCCACGGTGGCGGCCAACGAGCGGGCGCTCGACCGGCTCCGGGCGATGGGGATCGCGGTGCACGCGGGGTTCATGGTGCGCGCCGAGTACGGCGAGGAGGAGTTCGACCGGCTGCGCTCCTATGTCGACGCTCTGCCGCCGGCCGAGTGCAGCTTCACGGTCTGCACCCCCTCGCCCGGCACCGAGGACCACGAGCGGATGGAGGGGGACTTCTGGGTCGACGACCCGCGCGCGCTCCACGACTGCATGCATCCGCTCACCCCCACGCGGCTGCCGCTGCGGCGCTTCGCGGCGCGCTACGCCGAGCAGGTGGCGGCGGGCATCGCGCGCACGCCGCTGCGGGCCGAGCGGCACCCGATCCGCCCGCCCGACCTCGCCCGCGCGCTGTGGGCCGAGCGGCGCTACGTCACGAGCTACCGCGAGCTCTACCGCGACTACCCGCGCGCGCTCTGGAACGCGGGAGCGGACAGGGAGACGGGGGCGGCGTGAGACTCCTGCTCGCCTACCACAACCCGTCGCGCGAGATGACCCCGGCGCCGCCGGTGGGGATGGCGTACGTGGCGACCGCGGCGGCCGCCGCGGGGCACGAGGTCGCCTTCGTGGACCTGGCCGGCGAGCGGCGTCCGGCTTCGGCGCTCGCGCTCGCGCTGGCCGCCCACCGCCCCGAGGTGGTCGGCTTCTCGGTGCGCAACATCGACAACGTGATCCGCCAGCGCACCGAGCGGGAGCTCGACGCGCAGCGGGAGCTGATCGCGACCGTCCGCGCCTGGGGGCCGGCGCGAATCGTCGTCGGCGGCCCGGCGGTCTCGCTGCTCGGCGCGCGCGCGCTGGTCCGCCTGGACGCCGACTTCGCGGTGCTCGGCGAGGGGGAGGAGACGGTCCCCGAGCTGCTCGCGGCGCTCGCCGCGGCGCGCTCGCCGGCCGAAGTGCCGGGGATCGCCTGGCGCGACGGCGAGACGCTCCGCACCACGCCGCCGCGGCGGCTCGCCGCCTTCGGCGCCTCGGGGCTCGAGAACTGGGTGGACTGGCGCCCCTACGAGCGGCGCGGCCACACCTGGCCGATCCAGACCAAGCGCGGCTGCCCGCTCGGCTGCACCTACTGCAGCTACCCGCTGCTCGAGGGGGCGGCGGTGCGCCGGCGCGATCCGGTCGAGGTGGTCGACGAGATCGAGCGCGTGGCGCGGCGCTGGCGGCCGCGCACCTTCGAGATCATCGACTCGGTGCTCAACGAGCCGCGCGACCACCTCCTCGCCCTGTGCCGCGAGCTCGCGCGGCGGCGGCTCGGGGTGGGGCTGACCGCCATGGGCGTCTCCCCCCGCCACACCGACGAAGAGCTCTTCGCGGCGCTGCGGGAGGCGGGGTTCCGGTCGCTCATGATCTCGCCCGAGTCGGCCTCCGACCCGGTGCTCGCCGCGATGCGCAAGGGGTTCGCGAGGGAGGACCTCGTGCGCACGGCGCGCCTCGCGCGCGACTCCGGGCTCGCCTGCTGCTGGTTCTTCCTGCTCGGGGCGCCGGGGGAGAGCCGGGAGACGGTCGAGGAGACGCTCTCGTTCGTGGAGCAGGAGCTGGCGAGCCCGCGCTTCCTGACCATCGTCTTCACCGGCGTGCGCCTGCTTCCGGGTACCGCGCTCACCCGCGCGGAGCAGGCGGCTGGCCGGCTGGCTCCCGACCACGACTTCTCCGAGCCGACCTTCTACCTCTCGCCCGATCTCGACGAGGCGTGGGCCCTCCAGCGCGTGAACCGGACGATCGCGCGTCTGCCGAACGTCGTCCACTCGGCCGAGGGGACGGCCTCTTCCTGGCAGCGCCTGCTCGAGCGGACCGCGCTCGCGCTCGGGCTGCGCCCGCCGGTCTGGCGCCTCTACCCGCGCTACCTCGCACTGCCCCCGATCGCGTACCTGCGCCGCCGCTTTCCGGACGTCGGCGCCCCGGTCTGACGGCGCGCCCCGCGCCGGGTGCGGACGGCTTCACAAGCCCCGGGGCCCGAGCGGGGCTATCCTCCGGGGCATGTCCCGGCGCGTGCCCTTCGCCCTCGGCGCTCTCCTTCTCGTCCTCGGTGTCGCTCCCGGTTCCGCCCAGCCGCCGCTGTTCGCAACCGGCTTCGAGTGGGGGGATCTCGGCGACTGGGCGGGGAGCGAACCCGCGCGCTGCGACCGGCTCGACGCCTTCGGGCGGGGGCTCGCGCCCGCGAGCGAGATCCACGTCGCGACCTCCGGGAGCAACGCGACCGGCGACGGCTCGCCCGGCAACCCGTTCGCGACCATCGGCCGCGCCGCGCAGGTGGCGGTGCCGGGCAGCGCGATCCGCGTCCACCCGGGGACGTACGCGGGCGGCATCTACCTCTCCGACCTCGCCGGCAGCGAGAGCGCGCCGATCTGGATCGGCGGCCTGCCGGGCGCGCCGCGCCCGGTGATCGAAGGGGGGACCGAGGGGCTCCACCTCACGCGTGGCAAGTACCTCGTGATCCACGACCTCGAGGTGCGCGACGCGTCGGCCAACGGGATCAACGCCGACGACGGCGGCGAGACCGGCAACCCCTTCGCGAGCCACCACCTGACCTTCGTCGGCCTCCACGTCCATTCGATCGGGGGGAGCGGCAACCAGGACTGCCTGAAGCTCTCCGGGGTCAGCGACTTCACGGTCGCGCTCTCGGAGTTCGCGAGCTGCGGCGGCAACCTCGCGGGCAGCGGCGTCGACCAGGTCGGCTGCCACCGCGGCCTCATCGCGCGCAACCGCTTCCACGACCTCTCGGCGAACGCCATCCAGACCAAGGGCGGGAGCTCCGGGGTCGAGATCCGCTGGAACCGCTTCGTCGACTCCGGGGCGCGCAGCCTCAACCTCGGCGGCTCGACCGGCTTCTCCTTCTTCCGGCCGCCGCTCTCGACGACCGAGCCGAACGCCGAGGCGCGCGATCTCGTGGTGGTCGCCAACCTCTTCGTCGGCTCCGATGCCCCGATCGCCTACGTCGGTTGCGTCGGCTGCGTGGTGGCGCAGAACACGATCGTGGATCCGGGCAACTGGATCCTGCGCATCCTCCAGGAGACGGTGACCTCGCCGCCGTACACCTTCGAGCCGTGCCGCGACGGCGTCTTCGCGAACAACCTCGTCTACTTCAACCGCGGCGCGATCTCCACGCACCTGAACATCGGCCCCAACACCGCGCCCGCCACCTTCACCTTCGCGAGCAATCTCTGGTACGCGTGGGACGCCCCCGCCCAGTCGCAGCCCGCGCTCCCGTCGCCGGAGACGAACGGCCTCTACGGCGTCGACCCCGAGCTCGGCCCCGGCTACCGGATCGGCGCGGGAAGCCCGGCCGCCGGCACGGGAGCGATCCTCCCCTGGGGCGGGGGAGACCTCGACGGCGCCTGCTTCGCCTCACCCCCGAGCCGCGGCGCCTTCGAGGCGCCCTGAGCGGCGGGCCGCGAGGCCGCGTTCAGCCGAGCAGCGGCAGCTGCGCGGAGTCGAGCTTGGGCGCCAGCGCGGCCTCGACCACGTCGAGCCAGCCGGCGCGATCTTCCGGGTCGAGGTAGAGGAGCGGCAGGCTGCGGGCGGCGAGCTCGGCGCGCAGGCGCGCGGCGACCGCGCGCTGGAAGGCGGGGTCGGGGGCGCGGATGCCGTCCGGCGCGGGGCCGGCGACGATCGGCACCTCGACGAGCAGGTCGTAGCTCCCGAGCCAGTGCGCGACCAGCTCGTCGAGCCCCGGCTGCCGCCCGGCGGCGACGAGCAGGTAGACGTAGTTGTCGAGCACGCTGCGATCGCATAGGACGACGGGATAGCGCGCCGCAGCCACCAGCTCCTCGCCGATCTGGGTGTGGAGGATCCAGGCCTGCGCCGCCACGGTGGTCGCCTCGTTGATCGGCAGCGGGCAGCGGCGCGCCACCTCGTGCACGATCTCGAGCGCCACGTCGCGCGCCTTCAAGCGGGCCGCGAGGCCGTAGCAGAGGGTGGTCTTGCCCACCCCGTGGGTGCCGATGAAGGCGACCTTGAGCCGGCCGTTGGGAGCCATCGGGACGATTCTAGGCGCGCGCGCCGCCGGAGGCGGCGAGCGCCCCCTCGAGTCGGTCGAGAGCGCCGGCGAGCTGGCGCTCGGCGATCGTGAGCGGGGGCAGGATCTGGGCCACGCGCCCCTCGGGGCCGCCGGCGAGCCAGAGCACGCCGCGGTCGCGGGCCGCGGCGACGGCCGCCTCGGCCGCCGCGGCGCTCCGCATCTCGACGCCCCACAGGAGGCCCCGGCCGCGCACCGCGGCGACGGCGGCGAAGCGCTCCGGCCAGCCCGCGAGCCGTCGGCCCACTGCCGCGCCGAGCCGCCGGACGCGCGTGAGGAGGGCGGGGGAAGCGAGTCGTGGGAGCGCCGCCAGCGCCGCGGCGCAGGCCAACGGGTGGGCGACGAAGGTGGCGGTGTGGAGGGCCTCGCCGCCGCGCTCCCAGGCGGCCATGAGCTCCCGCTGCCCGGCCACCGCGGCGAGCGGCAGCCCCCCGGCGAGCGCCTTGCCGCAGCAGAGCAGATCGGGCCGCACCCCGTCGGCGTCGACGGCGAAGCGCG
Source organism: Thermoanaerobaculia bacterium (assembly GCA_023384635.1). Taxonomy (GTDB): domain Bacteria; phylum Acidobacteriota; class Thermoanaerobaculia; order Multivoradales; family JAGPDF01; genus JAAYLR01. The sequence goes on along the minus strand of JAHDVN010000171.1, from coordinate 2,237 downwards.
TCCCGGTGCGGCCGAAGGCGGTGAGGATCTCGTCGGCGACGAGCAGCGTGCCGCGCGCGCGGCAGGCCGCGGCGATCTCCGCGAGCCAGCCCGGCGGCGGCACGAGGATCCCCTCGCGGCCGACCACCGGCTCGACCACCGCCGCCGCCACCGGCGGCTCGCCGGCGAGGAGGGCCGCGAGCTCCGCGGGCGGGCAGGCGTACGGGAGGCGGACGACCTCCGGGCTCAGATGCGCCGCGAACGGCGAACGGAACGCGGGCCGCGAGGTGAGCGCGAGCGCGCCGAGCGTGAGGCCGTGGTAGGAAGGGGCGAAAGCGACGATCCGCCGCCGGCCGGTGGCCAGCAGCGCCGTCTTGAGCGCGATCTCCACCGCGTCGCCGCCGGAGATCGCGAAGTAGATCCGGGGCTCGTCTACTGGCACCAGCACCGCCAGGCGCGCCGCCAACTCGGCCCGGAGCGGGTGGGCGTGCACGTCGCCGAGGCCGTGGACGAGCCGCCCGGCCTGCCGGCAGACCGCCGCCACCACCGCCGGCGGGCGGTGGCCGAGCGCGGCGACGCCGAAGCCGGACGTGAGGTCCACGAAACGGTTGCCGTCGACGTCGAGGACGTTCGCCCCGCGCGCCTCGTCCCAGACGAGGGTCGGCCCGCCGCCGGCGGGCAGGGTGTTGATCCCCGGCGCCGCGTGCCGGGCGAGCGCACGCGAGAGGGCGCGGGAGCGCGGGCCGGGGACGGGGGTCCGGAGGCGCGGCGGGAGGTCGCCGCGGCCGAGGCCGGCCATCAGAGCTCGCGCCGCCCGGCCAGCGACCGGGCGAGCGTGACCTCGTCGGTGAACTCGATGTCGCCGCCCACCGGCATGCCGAAGGCGAGGCGCGTCACGTGGGCGACGCGGGGGCGCAGGAGGCGGGCCAGGTAGAGCGCGGTGGCCTCCCCCTCGACGTTCGGGTTGGTGGCGAGCACCACCTCCTCGACGCCGTCGAGGCGGGCGAGCAGTTGCGGGATCGCGAGCTCGTCGGGACCGATCCCGCGCTGCGGCGAGAGGGCGCCGAGCAGCACGTGGTAGAGGCCGCGGAACTCGCCGGTGCGCTCGATCGGCTGGATGTTGAACGGCTCTTCGACGACGCAGATGCGGGTGCGGTCGCGCCCCTCGTCGGCGCAGAAGCGGCAGGGATCCACCGCGGTGATGGCGTTGCAGCGCGAGCAGTGGAAGAGCTTCTCCTTGACCTCCACGATGGCGGCGGCGAGCTCGCGGGCCTGCGCCTCCGGCACGCGCAGCAGGTGGTGCGCGAGCCGGCCGGCGGTCTTCGGGCCGATCCCGGGCAGGCGGGCGAGCTCACCCACGAGGCGGGAGAGGGGGTCGGACAAGGGAAACCGCCCGCTATCCGAGCAGGCCGGGCAGACCGGGCAGGCCGCCGCCGAGCGCGCCGAGCTTCGACTGCATCGCCTCGTCGACCTTGCGGCCGGCCTCGTTGACCGCGGCGAGCACGAGGTCCTGGAGCATGCCGGGATCCTGCGGGTCGAGCACCTCGGGGTCGATGCGCACCGCCGTGACCTGCTTGTGCCCGGACATGCGCACGCTCACCATGCCGCCGCCCACCGTGGCCTCGACTTCGAGCTCGGCGAGCTCGCGCTGCATCCGCTCCTGCATCTGCTGCGCTTGGCGCATCAGCTTCTGGATGTTCATCGGTTCCTCCGTTCCGCGTCGGGCGCCGCAACGGCGCGGACCTCGCCGCCGAAGATCTCGAGCACCGCCTGCACCGCCGGGTGCGACGCCACGCGCGCCACCTCCGGAGGGGGCGCCGCGGTGGCCCGGGCGAGCGCGGGCAGCTCCTCCTCGAGGATCTCGAGGCGCCAGGCGGCACCGGACCCCCAGGCGGCGGCCACCGCCTCGTCGAGCAGGCGCCGGTTGGAGTCCCGCTGCAGGCCGTTGGCGACGAGCGCCTGGCCCGCGCCCACCGCGAGCACCAGGGTCTGCCCGTCGCGGCGCAGCCGCGCTCCGCTCTCGACCTGGGCGGCGAGACTCGGGCGCCGCTTGGAGAGCTCCTCGAGGACGCCTCCGATCCCGTCGCCGATCTCCGGCGCGGCGCCGGCCGGCAGTTGGGGCGCGGGGGCGAGCGCCGGGGTCGACACCGGGGCCGAGCCGGAGGGCGGGTCGGGCACGCGGGCGGGCCCCGGCGCCGGGCGCGGCGCCGGCGGGGCGGCCGAGCGCGGCGCGACCGGGGTGGGGCGGGAGGGGCGTG
>JAHDVN010000170.1 GCA_023384635.1 Thermoanaerobaculia bacterium | reverse complement strand
AAGAGGAGCTTGGAGAGCCGCGGCGGGCCCAGCATCTCGAAGGCGACGCTGCGGCTCTCGCCCTCGCGCTCCAGCTCGTTCATCCGCTCGAGCGCCCAGTGGCGGAGCAGCCCGGCGCGGTAGGTCGGCCCCAGCACCGCGTTGTCGAGGGCGTTGACCACGTCGTGGCCGGTGTTGCGCCCCTCGATCTCGAAGAGCAGGATCTGGGCGATCTCCTCCGGGGTCACGAACTCCATCTGCTCGGCGGTGGTCAGGGCCGCGAACTCCTCGAGGCTGAAGATCCCGTTCTCGCCCGTGTCGATGAAGACCGTCTCGAGGCTCTCGTCGAGGAGGGTCGCGGCCTCCGGGTCGTGGGTCGAGAAGGTGGCGCCGAGCGGCCGCGGCCGCGCCGCGACCATTCGGATCGGCTCGCCGCGCCGGGCGATCGGTCCGCGCGCGATCCGCTTCCAGGCGATCGCCGCCGCGGGCTTGATCTCCTTGGTGATCGGCGCCCCCGGGGTGCGCGCCATCAGGAAGAGGAGCGCCGAGTGGGCACCGGCCACCGCGCTCTTGGCCAGCAGCACCCGGCTCGGCTTCTCCTCGGAGTGGGTGTAGGGGATGTTGAGGCCCATCCCCCCCGTGCCGCTCGTCCCCACCTTGACGTAGACCTGCACCCCGGCGTCGCTCATGCCGCGGTAGAGCAGCTGCACGTGGCGGATCAGGCGCGGCATGTAGAGCGCCTCGAGCAGCCCCTCGGCGGCGGGGAGGCCCACCGCGCCCCCGTCTATCTCCCGGACCACCTCGTCGGCGGCGCGGAAGACGTCCCGGTAGGCGATGCCGGTGGCGGCGTTGATGGCGTCGACCACCAGGTCGGGCCGCCCCTCGGTCAGCACCCGGTAGAGCAGGTAGCGCCCGAGCGCGTCGTCGCGGAGGGGATCGAGCTGGGCCCGGATGCGCGCGAAGCGGGGCGCCTCCCCGGCGAGTCCGAAGAGGTCGCCCGCGGAGCCCGTGAGGCGCGTCGTCCCCGCCTCCGGCGCGAGGGCCGCGAGCGCCTCCTCCACCTCCTGCGGGCGCAGGCTGTGGACCTGCAGCTCGCGCGGCCGGCGGGCCAGCAGCTCCCGGCAGACCGCCATCCCCACCAGCCCGGCCCCGCCGAGCACCAGCACCTTGCGTCCCTCGATCTGCATGGCCCCTCCTCTGGCGCGCCCGGCGCCGCCGCGACCTCACCTGCCACCCGGAAGCAGAGCCGATCCTACCCAACGGGGCGGAGCCGGAGGAGCGGGGAAAGGGCATGATCGGCGCGGGGACGAGCCCGTCTGCAGCCGACCAGGGCGCCGGCCGGGCGGGCCCTCCTTTCTTTCCCACGCCAGAGGCGTAAGGAGATGCGATGGCCACCAAGGGTGTGAACCCGTTCGCGATGGCGCAGGCCCAGTTCGACAAGGTCGCCGCCATCCTCGACCTCGACGAAGCGACGCGCGAGCTGCTGCGCTGGCCCCTCAGGGAGTACAGCTTCGCCATCCCGGTGCGGATGGACGACGGACGGACGAAGGTCTTCCGCGGCTTCCGCGTGCAGCACAACGACGCCCGCGGGCCGGCCAAGGGCGGGATCCGCTTCCACCCGCAAGAGACGCTCGACACGGTGCGCGCGCTCGCCACCTGGATGACCTGGAAGTGCGCGGTGGTGGACATCCCGCTCGGCGGCGGCAAGGGCGGCGTGATCTGCGACCCGCACAACCTCTCCCAGCGCGAGCAGGAGCAGATCTGCCGCGGCTGGGTGCGCCAGCTGGCGCGCAACGTCGGCCCGCTGCAGGACGTGCCGGCGCCGGACGTCATGACCTCCGCCCAGCACATGCTCTGGATGCTCGACGAGTACGAGCGGATCCACGGCGGCCACTTCCCCGGCTTCATCACCGGCAAGCCGGTGGGGGCGGGCGGCTCGCAGGGGCGCACCGAGGCCACCGGCTACGGCGTCGTCTACACGATCCGCGAGGCGCTGAAGCTCCTCGGCCTCGACGCGGCCAAGACCACCGCCAGCGTGCAGGGCTTCGGCAACGTCTCGCAGTACGCGATCCGGCTCTACCAGCAGCTCGGCGGCACCGTGACCTGCTGCTCGTCCTGGGATCAGGGCGACCAGACCTCCTACGCCTTCCGCAAGAAGGACGGGATCGACGTCGACCAGCTCGTCGCCATCTCCGACCGCTTCGGCGGCATCGACAAGGCGAAGGCGAAGGATCTCGGCTACGAGGTGCTGCCCGGCGACGCCTGGATCGAGGAGCCGGTCGACATCCTCATTCCGGCGGCGCTGGAGAACCAGGTCCGCGGCGACAACGTCGAGAAGATCCAGCCCACGGTCAAGCTGATCGCCGAGGGCGCCAACGGGCCGACCACCCCCGAGGCCGACCAGGTCATCCACCGCCGCGGCATCTACATGATTCCGGACTTCCTCGCCAACGCCGGCGGCGTGACCTGCAGCTACTTCGAGCAGGTGCAGAGCAACCTGAACTTCTACTGGGAGAAGCAGGAGGTGCTCACCAAGCTCGACACGGCCATGACCTCGGCCTTCAAGGCGGTCTCCGAGCTGGCCGAGAAGCGCAAGCTCTACATGCGCGACGCGGCCTATGTGATCTCGATCAACCGGGTCGCCCAGGCCTGCCACGACCGCGGCTGGGTATAACCTCCGGGCGTGATCGCCCAGAGCCTGCAGATTCCCCCCTCCGAGTACCTCCGGGGGCGCCCCGCCCGCACGCGGCGGGACGCCCCCGGAGCCGGGGAGCCCCGATGAGCGCCCCCGGCCCCGATCGCCCCGTCGACGAGCTGCTGCACGACCTCCAGGAGCGCGCCAAGGAGCTGCGCTGCCTCTACCGGGTCGACGCCGCCCTGGCGCGCCCGGAGGCTCCGCTCGAGGAGCTCCTCCTCGGCGTGCTCGCGGAGATTCCCGCCGGTTGGCAGTACCCCGAGATCTGCGTGGCCCGCCTCGCGCTCGGCGACCGCGTCTACGAGCCGCCCGGCTTCCTGCCCACGCGCTGGAAGCAAGCGGCTCCGATCCTCCCCCACGGGGAGGCGGCGGGCTGGCTCGAGGTCTACTACACCCAGCGTCGCCCGCGCGCCGACGACGGGCCGTTCCTCCACGACGAGCGCCGGCTCCTGCACGCCATCGCCGAGCGGGTCGCCGCGACCCTCGAGGCGCGGCACGAGCGGCGGGACGCCCCGGAGCGGGTGGCGGCCGCCGCCGTGCCGGAGTGGTGGACGGTGATCGAGTTCCTGCGCCAGACCGACCGCGTCCTGCTCAGCCGCCTGGCGCGCAAGATGATCAACCACCTCTGCTGGAGCGGCGTCGAAGAGGCGGGGGAGATGCTGCGCCGCAACGCCCCGCGCCTGGCCTCCGGCGACGGGGAGGAGGAGAACCGGCCGCAGCCGCGCAGCCCGTTCGTGGTCGACACCGCCACCACGGAGAGCGCCTTCCGCCTCGCCGCCCGGCACCTCCCCGAAGGGGAGATCCTCGGCTGTCTGCAGAGCTGGATCCGCGAGGAGAAGACGGCGGTCCTCAAGCACGCGGTCGAGCGCGCCGACACCCCGCTCGCCGAGCTGGTCGACAACCTGGAGCGCTTCCGCCAGGGGGGGGTCGAGGAGCGGGACCTCTCCCAGGCCACCCAGGTGGGGCTGCGGGCGGCGCTGGTGCGCCGCTTCCTCACCGACCAGCTCGACTTCGTCAACAGCGCCAAGCAGTACCTCCGGATCGACGACTTCACCCAGCTCGGGCGCCGCCTCGTCTACCCGCCGCGCAGCCACGGCCGGATCGGCGGCAAGTCGTCGGGGCTCTTCCTCGCCGCCAAGGTGCTCCAGCGGGCCGACGACCATCGCGAGCTGCTCGGCCGCATCCGCACGCCCCTGAGCTGGTACATCCCCTCCGACGGGCTGATCGACTTCCTGCAGCACAACGATCTGGGGGAGGTCCACAACCGCAAGTACGACGACACCGACCGGGTGCGGCTCGAGTACCCCAACCTGGTGCAGCTGTTCAAGAGCTCGTTCTTCTCGCCCGAGGTGCTGCGCGGCCTCGGCGCGGTGCTCGACGAGCTCGAGGGGCGCCCGATCATCGTCCGCAGCTCCTCGCTGCTCGAGGACCGCCTGGGCTCGGCCTTCTCCGGCAAGTACAAGAGCCTCTTCCTCGCCAACCTGGGGAGCAAGCGCGAGCGGCTGGTGGCGCTCGCCGACGCCGTGGCCGAGGTCTACGCCTCGGTCTTCGGCCCCGATCCGATCGAGTACCGGGCGCGCCGCGGCTTCCTCGACATGCACGAGGAGATGGGGATCCTGATCCAGGAGGTGGTGGGGCGCCGCATCGGCCCCTACTGGCTCCCCGCCTTCGCCGGCGTCGCCTTCTCGAACAACGAGTTCCGCTGGTCGGCGCGCATCCGCCGCGAGGACGGGCTGCTGCGCCTCGTCCCCGGGCTCGGCACCCGCGCCGTCGACCGTCTGGCCGACGACTATCCGGTGCTCGTGGCGCCCGGCCAGCCGGGCCTGCGCGTGAACCAGACGGCCGAGGAGGCCGAGCGCTACGCCCCGAAGAAGATGGACGTGATCAACCTCGAGACCGGCTCGTTCGAGGCGATCGACATCCGCGCCTTCCTCGTCGCCCACGGCGACGAGCTGCCGCTCGCCCGGCAGATCCTCTCGGTGGTCGACGGCGACCGCCTGCGCCGGATGCACGGCCTCGTCGACTTCGCGACCGATCCGCTGCTCGTCACCTTCGAGGGCCTGATCGCCGACACCACCTTCGTGCCGCGGATGGCGGCACTGCTCAACCTGCTGCGCGAGCGGCTCGGGACGCCGGTGGACATCGAGTTCGCCTGCGACGGCGAGGACCTCTACCTGCTCCAGTGCCGGCCGCAGGGCGCCACCCGCGGCGCCGCCCCCGCCGTCATCCCACGCGACCTGCCGCGCGACCGGGTGCTCTTCTCCGCCCACCGCTACGTCTCCAACGGCCTGGTCGAGGACGTCTCCCACGTCGTCTACGTCGATCCCGACGGCTACGGCCGCCTTCCGCTCGACCGCCTGCGCGACGTGGGTCGGGCGGTCGGCCGCCTGAACCGGCTGCTCCCGAAGCGACGCTTCATCCTCATGGGCCCGGGCCGCTGGGGGAGCCGCGGCGACATCCGGCTCGGGGTGCCGGTGACCTACGCCGACATCAGCAACACCTCGGTGCTGGTGGAGATCGCGCGCCAGAAGGGGGGCTACGTCCCCGACCTCTCGTTCGGGACGCACTTCTTCCAGGACCTCGTCGAGTCGGACATCCGCTACCTGCCGCTCTACCCCGACGACGCGGACGTGGTCTTCCACGAGGAGCTGCTCCGGCAGGCGCCGAACGCGCTGGCGCGCCTGCTGCCGGAGTTCGCCGATCTCGAGGGCGTGCTGCGGGTGATCGATCTGTCCGCCGCCACGGACGGCATGGTCCTCCAGGTGCTGATGAACGCCGACCTCGGCCAGGCGGTGGCAGTCCTCGCCCCGCCCTCGGCGGCCCCGGGTCTCGGGCCGGAGAGCGACCTCGCGGCGCAGGTGCGCGCCGAGGACCACTGGCGCTGGCGCCTGCGTATGGCCCAGCGGCTCGCCCACGAGCTCGTCCCGGAGCGCTTCGGGGTGGCGGGCCTCTACCTGTTCGGGAGCACGAAGAACGCCACCGCCGGTGCGGCGAGCGACATCGACCTGATCGTCCATCTAGCCCCCGGCTCGCAGCCGGAGCAGCGCCGCGCCCTCGCCGAGTGGCTCGAGGGCTGGAGCCTCTGCCTCGCGGAGACCAACTTCCTGCGCACCGGCGTGCGCCGCGACGGCCTGCTCGACGTCCACTACGTCACCGACGCGGAGATCGCCCGCGGCGAGGGCTACGCCGCCAAGATCGGCGCCATCACCGACCCCGCGCGTCCGCTGCCGCTCGGTGGCGGCGACGAGGCGGCGCTTCGCTCGGGAGTCCCGGGTTGATGAGGTACGCTGCGCCGCGATGAATCCGCAGAAGGCGGCAGCCAGGGCGGCGCTGGCGGCCCTCGTCGAGGAGTTTCGGAAGCTCCACGGCAGGGGCCTCACCTGGAGCGAGTCCGAGGCGACGGCCCGCACCTGGGTCGAGCGGCTACTGGCGGTTTTCGGCTGGGACCCGGCCGATCCCCGCCAGGTCCGGCAGGAATACACCATCCAGGGGCGGGAGGCTCGCCGGCTTCGCCGGGAAGGTACGACCCACCGCCGCCCCGACTACGCCCTGATGGTGGGGACCGAGCGCGTCCTCTACATCGATGTCAAGCGGATCGGCATCGCCATCGGCGAGGACGATTCGGTGGCCTTCCAGGTGCGCAGCTACGGCTGGTCGGCCGGCATGCGCCTGAGCTACGCCTGCGATTTCGAGGAGTTCGCGGTCTGGGACTGCCGCAGCGCCCAGCCGCGCGCCGACGACGACGCCCGGGTCTGCCGTCTCTGCTACTTGCGTTTCACCGACTACCTCGACCAGTTCGACCTGCTCTGGCAGTACCTTTCCCGCGAGGCGATCCTGGGGGGTTCCCTCCAGGCGCTCCACCCCGACGACGAACGGCGCCGCGGGGTCGAACCCCTCGACGTTGTGTTCGAGGCGAAGCTCTCGGACTGGCGCGTGGAGCTCGCGAAGTCGATCCTGCGCTACGGCAAGGTCCGGGACCCCGAGCTGATCTCGGCGGCGGCCCAGCGAATCCTGGATCGGATCGTCTTCCTGCGCCTCTGCGAGGAGCTCGGCCTGGAGGAGTACGGAAGCCTCCAGCAGATGGCGAGCGATCCGGACGGGTTCTGGCCTCTCTTCGTCGAGGCCCACGAGCGGCGCTACCGCGCGACGTACGACGGCATCCTCTTTCCGCACCGCGAGGAGGACGATCCGAGCGGGGTCGAGACCCACCTGCGGCAGTGGTGGCTCCGTGGCCGGGTCTTCCAGAACATCGTGCGCGGGCTGTATCACCCGCAGCCGTATCGCTTCGACGCGGTGCCGCTGGAGCTCCTCGGGGGCATCTACGAGCGATTCCTGGGCAAGAAGCTCCGGGTGGTCGGCAACGATGTCCGCGACGAGTTCAAACCCGAGTACCAGCGCACGCGGGGCGCGGTCTACACACCGCAGTGGGTCGTTCGCCGCGTCGTCGCCCGGACGCTGGAACCGCTCACGTGCGGCAAGACTCCGGACGAGATCCTCGGGCTCAAGATCCTCGATCCCGCCTGCGGCTCGGCGAGCTTCCTGCTCGGCGTCTACGACCACCTGGAGGGAGCGTTGCTGGAGTGGGCGACTGCCCATCCCGCCGAGGCGGAGAACCGGGGGTTCGTGTTCGGCGAGGGGAACGGCCCGCGGCTGGGCGTGGCCGACTCGCGCCGCATCATCCAGGAGTGCCTCTACGGCGTCGACATCGACCCGAACGCCGTGGAGGTGGCGCGGATGTCCCTGGCGCTGCGCCACCTCGAGCGCGCAGCCGTGGACCTTCCCGACCGCCCGACGGACCTGCTGGCCGGAGTCGGGCGCAACATCCGCCAGGGCAACTCGCTGGTCGGGCCCGACATCGCGGGCCTCGGCTTCGAGCCAGAGGTTGTGGAGCGGACGATGCCGTTCCCATGGTCGGATCGCCGGCCCGGTTTCGGCGAAGTGCTCGCGGCGGGTGGCTTCGACGGGGTCGTGGGCAACCCGCCGTACATC
>JAHDVN010000169.1 GCA_023384635.1 Thermoanaerobaculia bacterium | reverse complement strand
CGGCGGGAGGCGAGCGACCGGGCCGGCCGGCGGGCCGGCCGGGCCGAGCCGGCGCCGGAGCACCTGCCACTCGCCGAGGCGGCCGCCCGCTCGCTGGTGGCGCTCCTCGCGGCCGATCTCGCGCCGCGCGCCGAGCTCGGGGAGGGGCGGATCGGCGTCGTGCTCGAGGGCCCGGACACGGACTGGTTCGCCGGCCAGGGGCCGGAGCTGCTGGCGGCGTTCGAGGAGCTCCTGCGGCGGATGCTGCGCACCGACGACGGGCGGCTCGTGCCGGTCGAGGCCGACTGCCGCGGCGTGCGCGAGGAGCGGGCCGGAGAGCTGCGCTCGCTCGCCGCCGCCGCCGCGGCCGCGGTGCGCCGCACCGGCCGGCCGGTGGTCCTCGATCCGCTGCCGCCGGCCGAGCGCCGGATCGTTCACCTCACGCTCGCCGACGCCGCCGACGTCGAGACCGAGAGCCTCGGCCACGGGCGGGAGAAGCCGGTCGAGGTGCGCCGGCGCGAGGCGGCGGCTCAGACGCCGTAGCGCTCCCGCATGGCGCGGAAGCGGGCATGGGCCTGCGGATCCAGATCGTCCGAGAGGTGCCGCGCGAGCAGCGGGATCAGCCGCTCGCGCAGGAACTCCCCGCGCGCCATCCACTGGAAGTAGGAGCGACCGCCGTGGTGGTACGGCCCGTAGAGGCGCCCGCCGGGGAAGGTCGCGACCAGCCAGGCGAAGAGCCGCTCGCGGTTCGTGTGCATGCGCAGCGTCACCTGCGCCTGGCGTCCGTCGCCGCCGAAATGCCCCTCGCCGATCAGGAGCCCCAGCAGGACGCCCTCCGCGAAGGTGCCGGGGGTTGTTTCACCGTCGTGTTTCCCGTGGAGCGTCATGGCGGCGGATTGTTTCACCGTCGGGTTTCCCGTGGAACCCCGGGCTCCCGGAGGGCCCCGGCGTGAGGCTTCCGGCGCTCACCCCGGACGAGTTCGCCGCCCGGCTCGCCCCCTGGGCTCCCCCTGGGCTCCCCCCCGAGGCGCTGCCGGCGCTCTGCGGTCACTACGAGGAGCTCCGCCGCTGGGCGGCCACCATCGACCTCCTCGGCCCGGGGGCGGCAGACGAGCTCTTCCCCCGCCACTTCGGCGAGTCGCTCGCCGCCCTCCCCCTTCTGCCGCCGGGCCCGGGACGTCTCCTCGACCTCGGATCGGGGGCGGGGTTTCCGGGCCTGGTCCTCGCCGCCGCGCGGCCCGACCTCGAGGTGACCCTGGTCGAGCCGCGCGAGCGGCGCTGGGCGTTCCTGCTCGCGGCGGTGCGGAGAACTCGATTGTCCGCCCAATGCCTGCGTGTTACAGTCGGCGCCGCTCCTTCACCCCCCCTGCCGCGACCGATCGCAGTCGTCACGGCTCGGGCCCTTCGGATCACACGCTCGATGGTCGACGCGCTGGCCCCGCTGCTGCTCCCGGACGCCCGTCTCCTGATCTGGGGCGGGTCCGCCGCGCCGGGCCCGGAGACCGGGCTCCGCCTCCTCTCCGAGCACCCGCTCCCCGGGAGCGAGCGGCGCCGGATCCGCGTCCTCGCCCTCGACGCGCCGGGGGGGGCGGTCCGGTGAGCGCCTCCGGCGCCGGCACCGCCCGCATCGTCGCGATCGCCAACCAGAAGGGGGGGGTGGGCAAGACCACCACCGCGATCAGCCTCGGCGCCGCCCTGGCCGCTCTCGAACGGCGGATCCTCCTCGTCGACTGCGACCCGCAGGGGAACGCCACGCGCGGGCTCGGCGCGCGGGCCGAGGGGCGCCACCTCTACCACGCCCTCGCCGGCGAGACCTCGCTGGCCGAGCTCGTCCGCCCGAGCGGCTTCCCGCACCTCGACCTCGTCCCCTCCGACCGGGACCTGGTCGGGGTCGAGGTCGAGTTCGTGGGCCTCGACGGCTGGGAGGGGCGGCTCGCGTCGCTCCTGGCCCCGGTTACCGGGGGGTACGACACGATCCTCCTCGACTGCCCCCCCTCGCTCGGGCACCTCACGGTGCTGGCGCTGGCGGCCGCCGACGGCGTGCTCGTCCCGCTCCAGTGCGAGTACTTCGCCCTGGAGGGGGTGAGCGACCTGCTGGCCACGGTGCGCCGGGTGCGCGGCGGGATCAATCCCCGGCTGGAGATCGAGGGGATCGTGCTCACGATGTTCGACGAGCGGACGAACCTCTCGCGGGACGTGCAGGCCGAGGTGCGGCGCCACTTCCCCGGGCAGGTCTTCGAGACGGTGGTGCCCCGCAACGTGCGCCTCGCCGAGGCGCCGAGCCACGGGCAGCCGATCCTCCAGTACGACATCAAGAGCCGCGGCGCCGAGGCCTATCTCGCGCTCGCCCGCGAGCAGCTGCGGAGGCGGGGATGAGCGAGGCGCGCAAGCGGGGGCTCGGCCGGGGACTCGACGCCCTCCTGCGTCCCGAGCAGGGGGTGCGGCAGATCGAGGTCGGGCTGCTGCGGCCGAACCGCTTCCAGCCCCGCTCCCAGTTCGACGAGACCGGTCTCGAGGAGCTCGCCGAATCGATCCGCGCCCAGGGGATCGTCCAGCCCCTCCTCGTGCGCGCGGAGGGGGACGGCTCCTTCACCATCGTCGCCGGCGAGCGCCGCTGGCGGGCCGCCCAGCGGGCCGGCCTCGCGACCGTCCCGGCGGTGGTGCGGGAGGTGGCGGGGGACCGGGAGCTGCTCGAGCTCGCCCTGGTGGAGAACCTGCAGCGCGCCGACCTCAACCCGGTCGAGGAGGCCGAGGCGTTCCGGCTCCTCCAGGAGGGCTTCGGCCTCGCCCAGGAGGAGGTCGCCCGCCGGGTGGGGCGGAGCCGGGCCGCAGTGAGCAACACGCTGCGGCTGCTGCGGCTCGTGCCGGAGGTGCTCGACCTGCTGCGCGGCGGGAGCCTCACGGCGGGGCAGGCGCGCCCGATCGTCGGGCTGCCGCCCGAGCGCCAGGTGGCGCTCGCCGGACGGTGCGCGCCGGCCTCTCCGCCCGCCAGGTGGAGAAGGCGGTCCAGAGCGCTCCGCACCGCCGAGCCCCGGCGCCGCCGGAGGCGAACGCGGCCGCGGCCGCCGAGCGGCTCACCCGGGCGCTGCAGGCCAAGGTCGAGATCGTCCGCCGCCGGCGCGGCGGCGAAGTGCGGATCCACTTCCATTCCGAGGAGGAGCTGATCCGGCTCTTCGATCTCCTCGCGGGAAGAGGAGGTGCGAGATGAGGTCGCGGGACGCAGTGCGTCAGGGAGAGCTGAACGGCTTCCTCGACGCGGGCAGCGAGCTGCACGGGAAGCTGCGTTTCGAGCAGACGTTTCGCATCGAAGGGAGCTTCGCGGGCGAGGTGGACTCGCCGGGGGACCTCGTGGTGGCGGGGCGCGGCGAGGCCGAGGGGGAGATCCGGGTCGGGCGGCTCGTGGTCGCCGGTACCGTCCGCGGCCGCGTGGTCGCCAGCCGCCGGGTCGAGGTGAGCCCGGGCGGGCGCCTCCTCGCCGAGGTCGAGACCCCCTGCCTGGTGGTCGCCGACGGGGCGTGGCTGCAGGGGCCGTGCCGCATGGTGCGGCCCGACGCGGCCGAGGAGGCCTCGCCGGCCGCGCTGCCGGCGGCGCTCGTCGGCGGGCTGCGCCCGGCCGGCTCCTGAGCGCCGGCCGCGGCCCTCAGCGCCCGGCCGGGGGCGGCAACGTCTCGTAGGTGGGCAGGAAGGCGAGCGGCCGCGCGGCCAGGAACGCCGACGGGAAGAGCTCGATCAGCACCCGCCCGTCGAGATCGCGCGGCACGGGGACTCCGTACAGGTAGTAGAGGGTGGGGACGAGGTCGACGGCGCGAGCGGCGACCGGTTCGCCGGCCTCTCGCGACCCGGCGCCGAAGAGGATGAGCGCCCCGTCTCGCCCCGTCCGGCCGTGGAGTGGCGGGCCCTGCGCGACCCCTCCCCGGAGCCGCTCCCACCCGCGCGGGGCTTCGATTCCCGAAGGTGAAGCCACGACGAGGAGCCGGTCGCCCCGGGGCATCGCATCCCAGAGCGCGGCGAGGATCCGGTCGGTCTCGGCGGCGTAGGCGAGCAGCTGCCCGGCGGCCCGGCGGGCGCGCCCGCTGCGGCGCCCCTCCAGGGTGGCCGCCACGAAGCCGCCGAACGTCTCCCGGGTGGCGACGGCGAGGCCCGGCAGGTGGACCCAGAGCAGGTCGAGCTCGGGGCGGTCGGCGAGGAGCCGGCGCGCGAGACCGCTGCGCCAGAGGTCGCCGGCGAGCGCCTCGGCGAGGGGCTCGGAGCCGAGCGCGCCGACCAGATCGGGTTCGAGCTCGGCGGGGGCGACGCGGAAGAGCTGGGCGAGCGCGGCGAGCTCGGGCGGGGCGGTCGCCGTCCCGCCTTCGAAGTGCTCCGCGGGTACCACCCAGCGCACCTCGGGCGGCGGCGGATCGGTGAGCGGCACGCCCACCAGGGCCACCCGCAGGTCGAGCCGCGGGAGCACCCGCCAGACCGGGAGGGCGGCGAGGTCGTCGCTGCGCACGGGCCGGGAGGCCCCCATCGAACCGTGCCAGAGAAAAAGGGGAAACCCCCACGGGAGCAGGCGCAGCTCGCCCCCGCGGACCAGGGGCTCGGCGCCGCTCCGGCGCCGCGCGAGCAGCCCGTGCTGGAAAGGGAGCTTGCCGGTGGCCAGGCTGGCACCGGCGGCGGCGGCGCGGAACGGGGCGGGCGCCTCCAGGGTGGCGACGGCGCCGCGGTCGAGGAGCGTCTCGAGGAACGGAGTCTGCCCCTGCTCGGCGAGGGGGAGCAGGAGCTCCAGGCCGGCGGTCGGGAGCGTGACGACGACGATCTGGGGGGGCGGCGCCGGGGTGAGGCGCGCCACCGGCGGCAGTGTCACGGGAGGGAGCTCCGCCGCCCGCCGCCGTTCGACCACGGCGTAGATCGAGAGGACGACGAGGGCCGCGTAGAGGGCGCGGCTGCGGGGTCCGTAGCGGCGGCGGTGGAGGGAGTGGAGGAGCGCGGTGTAGAAGGAGAGGAGCGCCGCGAGCGCGAGCCAGAGCGCGGCCCGGAGCAGCCGGTCGTTGACCCCCGGCGGCAGGTAGAAGGCGAAGCGGGAGGCGTTGGCGGCGGCCCCGGCCGCGGCGGCGGCGAAGACCGCCGTGAGGGTCCACGGGAGGGAGAGAAGCCGCCGGGCGGAGCGCCGCAGGGGGGGCACCGCGAGGTGGAGGAGCAGGCTCGCGAGCGCCAGCGGCACCGAGAAACGGAGCCCCGTGCGCACGAGGCCGGCGAAGGAAAGCGGCAGCTCGGGATTGAGGAAGAGCACCAGGCCGGCGAGGTGGAGGCCGGCCAGGAGCCCCGGCAGCAGGGCCGAGAAGAGGAACGCCGCGAGCGGAGCGGGGCGGAAGCGGGGCATGGCCGGGGTCGCTGCGGGGCTCTCTGCTAGAGTCTCCGGGCGCTCATGCTGCCCTCCGATCATGCGGCCGTCGTCGAGCGGGTGGTGGAGCACCCCCTGCCCTACTTCTCGCTGCTGCTCGACGCCCCGCCGGGGTGGGCCGAGCTCGCCGCCGGCCAGTTCGTGATGGTGCGCGCCGGGGACGGCCTCGCGCCGTTCCTGCGGCGGGCCTTCTCCGTCCACGATGCTAGCAGCAGCCCGGCGGGGGCCCGGATCGAGCTCCTGATCAAGGCGGTGGGCCCGGGCACCCGGGCCCTCGCCGGGGCGCGGCCGGGGGACCGGCTCTCCGTCCTGGGGCCGCTCGGGCACGGCTTCTCGCTGCCCGCCGAGGGGCCGGTGGCGCTGGTGGCCGGCGGCATCGGCTCGGCGCCCCTCTACCTGCTCGGGCGGCGCCTGGTCGAGCGGGGGGTGCGGTTCGACCTCTTCTACGGCGGGCGCGGCCGGGCGGACCTGCCCTGTCTCGAGCGCTTCGCGGCCCTCGCCCGGCGGTCGGGCGGACGGCTCGTGGCGACGACCGAGGACGGCTCGGCGGGGGAGCGCGGCCTCGTGACCGGGCCGTTCGAGCGGTCGCTCGCGGCCGGGGAATTCCGCTTTTTCTACGCCTGTGGTCCGATGGGCCTGCTCGCCCGCCTGGCGGCTCTGTCGGCCGCCCATGGCGTCGCCGGCGAGGCGGCGCTCGAGACCGCGATGGGCTGCGGCTTCGGCGCCTGCCTCGGCTGCGCCGTCCCCCGCCCGGACGGCCGCTTCGCCCTCTGCTGCCAGGACGGGCCGGTCTTCCCCTTCTCCGAGGTGGCCTGGTGAACGCGCCGGCGGTGGATCTCGCGGTCGCGCTCGGGCCCCTGCGCCTGGCCAACCCGATTCTCACCGCCAGCGGCACCTTCGGCTACGGGCTCGAATTCGCCCACCTCGCCGATCTCGCCGCGCTCGGCGGGATCGTCAGCAAGGGGCTCTCGGTCGCCCCGATCCGCGGCAACCCGCCGCCGCGGGTCTGCGAGACGCGGGGCGGGATGCTCAACTCGATCGGCCTGCAGAACATCGGCATCGAGCGCTTCCTCGCCGAGGTCCTCCCCGGGCTCGAGCGCTTTCCGCCGCGGGTGATCGTGAACCTCTTCGGCGTCAGCGTCGACGAATACGTGCGCCTCGCCGAGCGCGTCGACGCGGTCTCCGGGGTGGCGGCGCTGGAGCTCAACGTCTCCTGCCCGAACGTCCACTCCGGCGGCCTCGAGTTCGGGCAGGACCCGGAGGTGCTCTGCGCCCTCGTGCGCGCAGTGCGCGCGGCGACCGGCAAGCCGATCGTGGTCAAGCTGTCGCCGAACGTCACCCGCCCGGCCGAGATCGGCGAGGCCGCGAAGGTGGGCGGCGCCGACATCCTCTCGGCGATCAACACGCTGCTCGGGATGGCGATCGACCCGGTGACCCGGCGCCCCCGCCTCGCCACCGTGAAGGGCGGCCTCTCGGGGCCGGCGATCAAGCCGGTGGCGCTGCGCGTGGTCTTCGACGTGGCGCGCCAGGTGGGCCTGCCGGTGATCGGGATCGGGGGGATCGAGACCGTCGACGACGTCCTCGAGTTCCTCCTCGCCGGTGCCTCGGCGGTGCAGGTCGGCACCGCGCTCTTCCGCGACCCCACCACCGCCTCGCGGCTGGTCGGCGAGCTCGCGGCGCGCCTCGCCGCCGACGGCGTGGGCTCCGTCCGCGAGCTCGTCGGGGCCGTCCGGCTTCCGGCCTGAAGGAGACGCCATGCCCCGCCTCGAACGCCTCGCCGTCGCCCTCGACACCGCCGACTGGGAGCGCTTCCGGGCGTGGTGCGCGCTCTTCGGCCCGCGCGTGGGCTACCTGAAGGTGGGGCTGGAGGCGTACGTCCGCTTCGGGCCGCGCGCGGTCGAGCAGGCGCGCGCGAGCGGTGCCCGGGTCTTCCTGGATCTCAAGCTCCACGACATCCCGAACACGGTGGCGGGGGCGACGGCGGCGGCGCGCGAGCTCGGCGCCTCGCTGCTGACCGTCCACGCCGGCGGCGGCGCGGCGATGCTGGCGGCGGCGGCCGAGGCGGCGCGCGGCGAGGTCCGGCTGCTCGCCGTGACCGTGCTCACGCACCTCGACCCACCGGCCCTCGCGGAGCTCGCGCTGCCCGGGGCGATCCCCGAGCGCGCGCTCGCCTGGGCGCGGCTCGCGCGCGCGGCCGGCTGCGTCGGCGTGGTCTCGTCGGCGCAGGAGGTCGCGGCGCTGCGCCCCGCCCTGCCGCCGCCGTTCCTTCTCGTCACTCCGGGGATCCGGCTCCCCGAGGGCGAGGCCGGCGACCAGCGCCGGGTGGCGA
>JAHDVN010000638.1 GCA_023384635.1 Thermoanaerobaculia bacterium | reverse complement strand
CCGCGCGCGCCTGAGCCGTCGGGAGGGCGGGCGTATCATCGGGCGCGGGGCCCGCTCCGGCCCCGTCGCTCCGGGAGGCCCGCCATGCGCTGCCGCCGACGCCCCGTCCCCCTCCTGCTCGCCGCTCTGTTCCTGCTCGCCGCCCTCCCCGCGCGCGCCCAGCGCGGCGGCCTCGGCGAGGGGGCGGTGGTCGTCCGCGACGGCGCCGTGCTCTACGACGACGACCACACCGACGAGCGGGTGCGCGAGCTCTCGCGCGGCGAGTTGGTTGTCGGCTGCACGGTTGAGTTCCTGGGCGAGTTCACCTACGGCCGCTTCGACGAGGACGAGGGGCGCTGGCGGGTGACCTGGGTCGACCCGGAGCGGGGCAAGTGGGATCACGGCTGGATGGACCCCGGCGACCTCGCGACCTTCACCTACCGCTGCTGCAAGTTCGCCTGCACGCCGTTCGAGAAGAAGGGCTGGGAGCGCTGCTTCCGCGAGGCGGCGGAGGCGAAGTGGGCCGAGCTGGAGAAGAAGGGCTCCCCCGGCAGAGCTTCGAAGTCGGAGAAGCCGGAGAAGGCCGAGAAGACCGAGAAGACCGAGAAAGCCGAGAAGGCGAAGAGCACCGCCCCCGGCGCGGAGCGCGCGCTCACCAACGCCGACGTGGTGGCGCTCGCCGGGGCGGGCCTCGGGGACGAGGCGGTGATCGCCAAGATCCGCCAGGCGCCCGCCGAGAGCCTCGACGTCTCGACCGAGGCGATCCTCGACCTGCGCCGGAAAGGGGTCTCGGGGGCGGTGATCCAGGCGATGGTCGAGCGTGCCGGCGCGCGCCGCTGACACCAGCTAGCTGCGCGCGAGCAGGCGCCGGATCTCGGGCAGCGCCTCGCGGCCGGCCTCGAGCCCGATGGCGAAGATCTCCTCCCGCTCCTTGACGTCGAAGAGGCCGAAGCGCCCGAGCCCCGGCGGCCGCAGCACCAGGTCGCAGCGGTGGAACTGCCGCTGCGAGGCGTGGAACATCCCCACCTCGAAGGCGCGCTGGGCGACGGCGAGCGAGCTGCCGAGCTCCTTGGGTGCGATCTGCCGCAGCGAACTGACGTGCACGCCGATCAGGGTGTCGCAGAGGCCGAGGAGCGGCTCCACGGGGAAGTTGTTGAGGATCC
>JAHDVN010000168.1 GCA_023384635.1 Thermoanaerobaculia bacterium | reverse complement strand
GGCCGCGGCCGCCGCGGGCTCGCCCTGACCGTCCTGATGCCCGCCGACGGCGGAACCGCTCCTTTCTATCCCTGGGGCGTCCGCGCCGGCACGGTGCGGCAGGTCTCGCCGCCGATCGGCTTCGACGTCCCGTTGCTCGCCGACGGCGGTCTCGAGCTGCTGCTCGAGGTCAAGGACGCGAGCTCGCAGCTGGCGCGCGCCACCAGACCCCGCGTCGGCGCGCTCCGCACCTACGGCGCCCGCTTCACTTCGCAGGGCGAGAAGGGCGTACCCCGCCTCCGGCGTGGCATCTACCTGCTCGGCACGCAGTGGGGGATGTGGGAGACGCCCACGCTCCTGCCGCCGGCCGACAAGCCGCCGCGCCTCGACCGCGTCTCGGTGGTGCTGGCGGTCGAGCCGATCCTCGATCGATTCGATCCCTGAGACGGGCCCGAGGTGGCGGTGGCCGGTGCCTCCCCGCTCTCCCCGCTGCCAGTCGGTGTCGCGCTGCGCCCGGCGGGCGACGCCGACCGTGAGGTGCTCTTGCGCATCTACGCGAGCACCCGTGAGCAGGAGCTCGCGGTCGTGGACTGGCCGGCGGAGACCATGCAGTCGTTCCTGCGCCAGCAGTTCGAGGCCCAGGACCACCACTACCGGCAGCACTACCACGGCACCCGCTTCGACCTGATCCTCCTCGACGGCGAGCCGGTCGGCCGCCTCTACGTCGCCCGCTGGGCGGCCGAGATCCGCATCGTCGACATCGCCCTGCTGCCGGAGGCTCGCGGGCACGGTCTGGGGACGGCCCTGCTCGCTCGGCTCCTCGCGGAAGCGGATGCCGCGCACCTCCCGGTGACCATCCACGTCGAGCGCGAGAACCCGGCGCGACGCCTCTACGCGCGGCTCGGCTTCCGCCTGGCCGAGGACAAGGGCGTCTACCTCTTCCTCGAGCGGCCTCCCGCCGCTCAGCCGACTCCGCCGTGAACGCCCTCTCTCCCCCGAGCGCCTCGCCGGCTCCGGCTGCGGCGCCGCCGGAGTCCGACGCGGCCTACGCCTCGGTCGAGGCGCCGGACGCCTGGCACGTCCTCTCGCTGGTCTGCTTCGCCGGCTCCCTCGCGGGCAAGCCGATCGCGCGCGCGATCGCGCCGCTCTTCCCGCCGATGCGCTACCTCTGGGCGGCGCTCCCGGTGGCCGTCACCTTGGCCCTCTCGCTCCTCGGCGCCCTGCTCGCCCTCGTCGGCATGCGCCGGGCGGCGATCCGCGGCGCCTCCCGCCTCGCCCTCTTCCTCAACGGGACGGTGCTCGCCCTCACCCTCCTCGCCGCCGCTTTCGGGCTGCGCATCCTGTTGCGCTGAAAAGCGAAGGGGCCGCTCGCGCGGCCCCTTCGGGTGCTGCCGGCGGCGGCCCCGCGGGGCCGCCCGGTGGGATCAGAAGCTCAGCCGCAGGCCGAGCTTCATCTGCCAGCGCGAACGCAGGTCGTTGGCGCTGTACTGCCGGTCGCCGCTGAGGGCCCCGTTGAAGTTCGGCTCGTAGATCGGCTTGCCCGTGGCGGCGTCGATGCCGCGGTAGGCGAGCGGGGTAAACGACTGGTTCGCGACGTACTCGATGAGTCCCTTGTCGCTGTCGATCAGGTTGACGAGGTTCATGATGTCGAAGGAGAGCTGCGTGCGCACGACCTTGATCGGGATCTCGATGTCGTAGTGGAAGTCGAGGCTCCGGGCCCAGCGCGCCTGCAGCGAGTTGCGCTCCTGGATCTCGCCGCGCTTCAGGCCGAGCGACTTCGCCCACGCGTCGTACTCCGCCCAGGTCGTGTTGCGCAGCACGATGTCGTTCGGGTTGGCGGCGACCCAGAGCAGGTCGTTGCTGTTGTAGCCGTCGCCGTTGATGTCCGTGCCACCCTGCAGCACCGAGTACGGGCGGCCCGACTGAGCGTTGTAGAAGAGCGCGACGGTGTTGCCGAGCGAGCCGAGCTTGAAGGCGTACGAGAGGGCGATGTTGAAGTTGTGCTCGACCTCCCAGTTCGTGGTCGCCATCTCGGGGTTGTAGATGTCGCCCCGCACCGGCATGAAGCGCCAGCTCGAGATCGCGCGGCTCGAGGTCGAGTCGAACGCGGACTCCGCGTCCATCCAGGCGTAGGAGGCGTCGACGTAGAGACCCATGTCGAAGCGCTTCGTCAGGCGCATCGAGGCGTTCAGCTGCTCGCCCTGCGAGGTGTTGCGGAGGATGACGGTGTCGAGGAAGGCGTTGCTCTTCCGGGTGTAGACCGGCCGGCCGTCGAAGGTACGGGCCCCGGTCGGGACGCGGTTGAGGTTCTGGTAGTACACGTCCCGCTGGGTCTCGGTGTAGACGCCCTCGAGGGTGGCGCGGACGCCCCAAGGCAGCTCGTGGTCGTAGCCGAGCGTGGCGCGAAGAACCCGCGGCAGCTCGAAGTTCGGATCCACCAGGTCCACGCTCACGGTGCCGGCGGCACCGAGGTTGCGCGGCTGGCTGTTCGGGTCGGGGTTGAAGAGCGGCGGCGTGCACGAGGGCGCGATGCAGGAGAGCGCCGTCGACTCGATGCCGGTATTGCCGAAGGCGTTCGAGACCCACACGTACGGCGTGCGGCCGGCGAAGACGCCGACGCCGCCGCGCAGCTGCTGCTTGGCGCTGAGGGCGTAGTTGAAGCCGAGCCGCGGCGAGATCGTCACGTCGTCGTCCGGCACGCCGCTCGTGCTGTAGCCGTAGGTGGCGAACACGGACGGGTTGTACGACGGCGTGTCGATCATGTCGAGCATGTCGGCGCGCACGCCGAAGACCAGCGAGAAGCGGTCGTTCACCCGCCACTGGTCGCCGAGGTAGAGACCGTACTGGCCGACCTCGAACTGCGTCGGGCGCCGCGGATCGTCGCCGTTCGCGAAGCTGATCCGGTACTCGGCGGCGTTCCCGGCCTCGAAGTTGTCGACCGAGGTGAACCGGTACATGCCGTAGAACTCGGAGAGGAAGAGGTTCTTGAACTCGAAGATCTCGTTGTGGGTGCCGATCGTGACGGTGTGGTCACCCTTGATCAGCGTGAAGTCGTTGGTGATCGCCAGGATGTCCTGGTCCAGCGCGTTGGCGCCGGAGAAGCGCTCGGTGCCGGCGGCCAACGTCGGCTGCTGCGACACGGTGCCGATCTCGATGGTCGGGAAGATCACGCCGACGTCACGGGCGTCGCGGATCGCCTGCAGGCCGATGCGCGCCTCGTTGAACATGTTGGCGCCGAAGATGCTGTTCAGCTGGGCGACCGTCGAGTTCGTCTCCGAGGCGAAGCCGTAGATCGACGAGTCGAAGCGGAAGCGCGTCGAGGAGCGGTCGCCGACCACGTCGCGGATGGCGTCGACGTAGTTGTGCCGCAGGGTGAGGGAGTGGTTCGGGGCGACGTTCCAGTCGAGGCGGATGAAGGCGAGGTCGCTGTCCTGGACCGGCGAGAAGTCCCCGAGGGTGCCCGGGTCGTAGCCGTACCGGTTGATCAGGAGGTTGCGGAACCGCGCCGCCTCGGCCGGCTGGTTGAACTGCGTGGCGGTGGAGCCGTCCGCCGAAACGCCGGTCGGCGCCTCGCGCCGGTTCATCTCGCCGGAGACGAAGAAGAAGAGCTTGTCGCGCAGGATCGGTCCGCCGAGCCGCGCGCCGTACTGATCCTCGCTGAACTCGGCGATCGGCCGGTCCAGCGGCCCGTCGCCGACGTAGTCCTGGTCGCGGATCGAGCCGTAGATCGAGCCGGTGAACTGGTTGGCGCCGCTGCGGGTGATGGCGTTGATGCCGCCGCCCGTGAAGCCGCCCTGCCGCACGTCGTACGGCGACACCACCAGCTGGAGCTCCTGGATCGAGTCGAGGTTGATCGGCTGCGTGTCGGCCTGCCCGCCCGGCGTGCCGGTGTCGGCGAGACCGAAGAGGTCGTTGTTGACCGCGCCGTCGATCTGGATCGTGTTGTAGCGGTTGTTCTTGCCCGCCACCGAGAGCCGCGTGCCGCTCTGGTCGCTCGGGTCGACGGTGAAGTAGGGGTTGAGGCGCGCGTAGTCCTGCAGCTGGCGCCGCACGGTCGGCAGCGCCTCGATGACGTCGAGCGGCACCGAGGAGGCCGAACCGGTGCGGTCGGCGCTGATCAGGTCGTCGGCCGAGCCGACCACCTCGATGATCTCCTCGACCGTCTCCAGCGTGAGCTCGAACGAGAGGTTCGTCACGTCGCCGAGCTTGACGAAGACGTCGGCCGCTTCGAGGGCGCGGAAGCCCTCGAGGGCCGCCTTGACCGAGTAGGGACCGCCGACGCGGGCGTTGACGATCGTGAAGCGCCCGCTCTCGTTGGTCACCGCCGCGTAGCGGGTGCCGGTCGGAACGTGGATGGCTTCGATGGCGACGCCCGGGAGCGCGCTCCGGTCGGCCTGCGAGATGACCTGGCCGGCGAGACCGCCGGTGGTGACCTGTGCGGCGGCCGGCGCGGCGAGCGCGACGAGCGCCACCAGGACGGCGGCCACGCGGCCGAGACTGCGAATACCGATACTCATGACTCGATCCTCCTTACGGGATGAACCGCAGCGTGGGCGGCCCCAAGCGAGGGGCCGAGGTACGTGCGAACCTGGACTCTGACAAGCGAATATGGCGGCGCGGTTACGGGTGCCGCTTCTCCGCGCATTCTACTCGACCCGACCGGGGCGGCCAACCGCCTTTCGAAGCGCTTCCACCGGCCTCGCGCCGGGCTCCGGCCGCAGCCACCCGACCGCCAGCAGGACGGCGGTCGAGGCCACGAGCGCCGCCGCAGCCGGGGGCAGGCCCTCGGGGAAGAGACCGGCGCCGAGCCCCGCCGCTCCGCCCCACTTCCCGCCGAGCTCCAGGAGCAGGTGGACCGAGAGGCCGGTCCAGATCGAGGCGAGGGCGGCGGGGGCGCCGGCGCGCCGCCAGACGAGCCCCAGGCCGACCGCCGGGGCGAGCGCGGCGGCCAGCAGCCCGAAGGAGAAGGAGCCGAGGAGCGCCACGAGATCGTCGTAGAGGAAGGCGAAACCGGCCGCCGCCAGGGCCACGAGGAGCGTCGACCAGCGGCCGGCCGCCAGCGAGGCCCTCGGCTCGCTCCCGATGGCGCGGGGCAGGTCGCGGACCAGGGCGGCGCCGGCCAGCACCAGGAAGGAGTTCGCCGTCGACATGATGGCGGCGATCGCCCCGGCGAGGACGAGCCCCGTGAGCGGGCCGGGGGCGAAGGCGAGGAGAAAGGCGGGCGCCACCTCGTCGGCCCCGGCCGGCGCCGCCAGACGGCCCTGGGCGACCAGGGCAGGCACCGCGAGCCCGAGGCCGAGCGGCACGAGCAGACAGAGGCTCTGCGCCACCCCGAGCACCAGTGGCAGGGTCCGCAGCGGCCGTTCGTCGCGGAGCATGAAGAACTTGTGCAGCATCTGCGGCTGGCCGGCGACGCCGAAGCCGAAGACCAGGAACCAGCCGAAGGCGGTCCAGGGGGAGATCCGCCCGAGCGGCTCGAGGAATCCCGCGCCGAATGCGGGATCGGCCGCGAGTGCGGCGGCGATCGCCGCCGGCCCTCCCGCCACGGCGAGGGCGTGGGCGAAGACGGCCAGCGCGGCCACCAGCATGAGGGCCCCCTGGAAGCAGTCGGCGACCACGCCCCCGAGCATCCCCCCGCCGACGCTGTAGAGCAGCACCACCGCCAGGCCCACCGCGCTCGCCGCCGGCACCGCCCAGACTCCCAGCGGCACCTGCCAGCCGAAGACCGCCGCGAGCAGGATGCCGAGCGCCTGGATCTGGGTGCCGAGGTAGCCCACGCTGCCGAGCAGCACCGCCACCGCTGCGGCGCCCCCCACCGCGCGGCCCCCGAAGCGGCGGATCAGCAGGTCGGAGACCGTGTAGACCTCACCCGCGGCCGCCAGCCGCTGCAGCCGCCCGCCGAGCCCGGTCGCGAGGAGAGCCGGGGTCAGGCCGAGGGGGAGAAAGATGAAGAAGGCGCCGAAGCCGAGCCGGTAGGCCAGCCCCGGACCGCCGAGAAAGAGGAAGCCGCTGAAGGCGGTGGCCATGGTCGCGAGCGCCGTCATCCAGAGACCCGGCCGCCGGCCCGCGAGGTAGAAGTCGTCCGCCGAGCGGGTGCGCCTCCGCGACCACCAGCCGATCGCGGCGACGACCGCGAGGTGGAGCAGCGCCGTGGCCACCGCCCACGGCGGCTCAGCGCCGGGCATCGCGCCTCCCGTTCCCGTCGCCGCCCTCGTCGCGGTCCTCCTCCCCGTCCTCGGACCCGCCCGCCCCCTCTCCCACCGCCTGCCGGCCGGGCGGCGAGAGAGCCGCCGCCACGCCCAGGAGGACGAGGGGCAGGAGCCAGAGGCCCACGAGCGCCGCGAGGGCACCCGCCGGCCAGCCGGCGGCGAGCGGACGCCTCGCCCACTCCGGGGTCATCACCACGGCGGTCGCCGCCGCCACCGAGAGGCCCGCGCCCGCCAGCCCCGCCCACCACCCGCGCCAGGCGCCGGGCGGGCTCCCCGCCACGAGCAGGCCGAGCGGCAGCCCGACCGCGCCGCCGGCGAAGAGCGCGGCCCCGGCGCGGCCGCCGACCAGGAGCCCGGAGATCGCGGCGAGCAGCGCGGCGCTCACGAGGGCGAGCCCGAGGCGAGAGGTCAGGGGGCTACCGGCCGGGGGACGCAAGGCCCCGATCTTAGAGCGCCGCCTAGAATCCGCGCATGCCGCCCTCCGTGCCCCCGCCCAGCGCCGAGCTGCCCCGCCTTCCCGGGCGCTGGGATCCGGCCCGCGAGCTCTCCTCTCTCCCGTGGGACTCCGTCCCCCTCCTCGCGTGGCTCGCGCGCACCGAGGACGGCGGCCTGCCCGTCCAGGCAACGGCGGTCCGCCTCGGCTGGGACCCCGGGGCCCTCTGGGCTCGCTTCGACTGCGACGACAGCCACCCGTGGGCGACGCTCGCGGCGCGGGACGCCCCGCTCTGGCAGGAAGAGACGGTCGAGCTCTTCCTGGCCGCCGGCGTAGGCGACCCGGAGACCTACGTCGAGATCGAGGTCAACCCGCTCGGCGCCCTCTTCGACGCCCTGGTCGAGAACCCCGGCCGCGAGCGCGCGGCGCTCGCCACCGACACCGCTTTCGACTGGCCCGGCATCCGCTGGGCGGCGGGCCGCCGCTCCGGAGGCTGGTGGGCGGCGCTCGCGCTCCCCTGGGCGGGCCTGCCGCCCGAAGCGGGCGGCCCGCTCTCCGGCCCACCCGCCGCGCTGCGCGCCAATCTCTACCGGATCGACCGCCCCCCGGGGACGCCTGCCGAGCACTCGGCCTGGTCGCCCACGCTCGTCGCCCCGGCCGACTTCCACCGCCCGCGCCGCTTCGGCCGCCTGGCGGTCAGCGGGGCTGGATCAGGGCCGCCACCCGGTCCGGACCTCGCCGGGCGATGAGCACGACGAGCGCCAGGGCCACGGTGGCGAGCCCCAAGGCGAGCCCCCACCAGAGGCCGGCCAGACCGAAGCCGGCGCGGAAGGCGAGCCACCAGCCGAGCGGCAGCGCCCCGGCGTAGAAGCCGAAGAGGTTGGCGAGCGCGGCCGGCCGCGGTCGCCCCATGCCGCGCAGGATCCCGCTCGCCACCACCTGCAGGCCGTCGAAGAGCTGGAACGCCGCCGCGATCGGCAGCACCGAGGCCGCGAGCCCGAGAACGGCGGCCTCGGCCCCGTAGAGACCGGGGAGGAACCTCCGCCCGGCGACGAAGGCGAGCGCGCAGAGCGCCATCAGTCCCCCGCCGAGCGCGAGCGCCAGCCAGGCGCTGCGCCGCGCTCCGGCCCCGTCTCC
>JAHDVN010000167.1 GCA_023384635.1 Thermoanaerobaculia bacterium | reverse complement strand
TCGAGCAGCTTGCGCTTGCGGCTGATGTCGCCGCCGTAGCACTTGGCGAGGACGTCCTTGCGCAGCGGCCGGACGCTCGCGCGCGCGATCACGCGGCTGCCGATCGCCGCCTGCAGCACCACCTCGAAGAGCTGGCGGGGGATGAGCTCCTGCATCCTCTCCACCAGCGCCTTGCCCTTCGCGTACGCCTTCTGGCGGTGGATCATGAGCGAGAGCGAGTCGACCGGCTCGCCGTTGACGAGGATGTCGAGCTTGGCGATGTCGCCCTCGCGGAAGTCGGCGAGCTCGTAGTCGAAGGAGGCGTAGCCGCGGGAGATCGACTTCAGGCGGTCGTAGAAGTCGTGCACCACCTCCGCGAGCGGGAAGTCGTACTCGAGCAGCACGGAGTCGGTGGAGAGGTACTGGAGGCTCCGCTGCACGCCGCGCCGCTCCTGGGCGAGCGCCAGGATGCCGCCGACGAAGTCGGCGCGGGTGACGATCGTCGAGCGGATGTACGGCTCCTCGATGCGCGCGATGCGGCCGGGGTCGGGCAGCTGCGCCGGGCTCGAGATCTCGACCGTCTCGCCGGCGGTGGTCGTGACGCGGTAGCGCACCCCGGGGGCGGTGGTGATCAGGTGGAGGTCGAACTCCCGCTCGAGGCGCTCCTGCACGATCTCCATGTGCAGCAACCCGAGGAAGCCGCAGCGGAAGCCGAAGCCGAGCGCGCTCGAGCTCTCCGGCTCGAAGCGGAACGAGGCGTCGTTCAGGCGCAGCTTCTCGACCGCGTCGCGCAGGTCCTCGTAGTCGTCCGAGTCGACCGGGTAGAGGCCGGCGAAGACCATCGGCTTCGCCTCCTGGAAGCCGGGGAAGGGGCTCGCGGTCGGCCGGTCGGGGTGCGTGACGGTGTCGCCGATCCGCGCCTGGGCGAGGTCCTTGACGTTGGCGTAGAGGTAGCCGACCTCGCCCACCGAGAGCGCCGGCACCTCGCGCGGCTTGGGGTGGAAGGTGCCGAGCTCCTCGACCGTGAACAGCCCGCCGGTGGCGACGAAGCGGATCTTCTCCCCGCGCCGCAGCGTCCCGTCCACCACCCGCACCAGGCAGACCACGCCGCGGTAGACGTCGTACCAGGAGTCGAAGAGGAGCGCCCGGAGCGGCGCCTCCGGATTGCCCTGGGGCGGCGGGATGTCGCTGACGATCCGCTCGAGCAGCTCGTCGATCCCCAGCCCGGCCTTGGCCGAGGCGAGCACCGCGCGCGAGGCGTCGATGCCGACGACGTGCTCGATCTGCTCGCGCACCCGCTCGGGGTCTGCGGCGGGGACGTCGATCTTGTTGATCACCGGCAACAGCTCGAGGCCGCCGTTGACCGCCAGGTAGGCGTTGGCCAGCGTCTGCGCCTGCACCCCCTGCGCGGCGTCGACCACCAGCAGCGCCCCCTCGCAGGCGGCGAGCGAGCGGGAGACCTCGTAGCTGAAGTCGACGTGGCCCGGCGTGTCGATGAGGTTGAAGACGTAGTCGAGGCCGTCGGCGGCGCGGTAGCCGAGCCGTACGGCGCGCGCCTTGATGGTGATCCCCCGCTCGCGCTCCAGGTCCATGGAGTCGAGCACCTGGGCCTGCATCTCGCGCCGGGAGAGCGCCCCGGTGCGCTCGAGCAGGCGGTCGGCGAGCGTCGACTTGCCGTGGTCGATGTGGGCGAGGATCGAGAAGTTGCGGATGCGCGACGGCGGGTGCATGGCGGGGGCGGGGGCGGCCGGCCCGGAGCGGCGGCGGCCGGCCGCGTAGGGTAGCACGCGGCGGGGGGGTGGGGCGCGGGCGCCCTCTACTTGCGGCCGATCTCTCCCCGGCGCAGCCGGCGGTAGAGGTCGAGGGCCTCCTCGAGGATCTTCAGCGCCTCCTCCGGGCCCATGAACTCCTCGACCACCACCTGCTTGTGCTCCAGCGTCTTGTAGTCCTCGAAGAAGCGCTTGATCTGGCGCAGCTGGTGGGCCGGCAGCTGAGTGTGGATGGTGTAGTCGTTGACCGCCGGGTCGCGCACGCTCACCGCCAGGATCTTGTCGTCGAGCCCCTTCTCGTCGCGCATCCGCATCACCCCGATGGCGCGCGCCTCGACCACCGTCATCGGGTGCACCGGCTCCTGGCCGAGCACCAGGGCGTCGAGCGGGTCGCCGTCGTCGCAGAAGGTGCGGGGGATGAAGCCGTAGTTGGCCGGGTAGTAGACGGCGCTGTAGAGCACCCGGTCGAGGCGCAGCAGGCCCGACTCCTTGTCCAGCTCGTACTTGTTCGAGCTGCCCATCGGCACCTCGATGACGACGGGGAAGGCGGAGGCGATCTGGTGGTTGTCGACGTAGAGATCGTGCCAGGGATGCATGGCGGCAGTGTAGCAACGCGCCGGGCGGGACGCGGGGCGCCTCGGACCCCGCAGGGCGCGGGCCGCCCGCCCGTCACAGGAGTGTCCCTCGCAGGGGACACCCGCCCGGTGCCGGCCCTCCTCCGGAAGCCGCAAACGCCCGTCCGGAGGGGGTTTCCGGGGTTGGCACGCGGCTCGCTTCACCGGGTCGGCAGGAGGTCCGCCATGAACCCGACCCGACGCCTCGCCCCGCACGCCACGCCGCTCGCCGCCGCCGCGCTCTTCGCTGCCGCCGCGCTCGCCGCGCCGTCGCCCGCCCTGGCCGGGCCGCCTTCGCCGTTCGAGATCCACCGCGAGGTCCACCGCACGCTGCGCCACGTTCACCGGGACGTCCAGCGCGTGCTCGGCGACGTGGCCCGCGAGCTCCACCGGATCCCGCTCCACCTCGAGCACCAGATCCGGCACGACCTCGGCCTCTACCACCACGGCCGGGTCTACTACGGCCCGCACGGCCATCACCACGAGGTCTACCACTTCCCGGTGCACGTCGGCGGCCGCCTGGTCTACCGGCCCTACGCCTACTGCGGCGGACATCTCGTCTTCGTGGGCGGCCCCGGCCCGTACGCCTACGCGCCCGACCCGTACCGCTACCGCTCCTGGGAGCGCCCCGCGCCGTACCGCTACGACCGGCGCTACGACCGCGATCGGCACGACCGCCGGGACGACCGGCGCTACGACCGCGACCGCCGCGACGGGCGAGGCGACCGGCGCTACGACAACGATCGCCGGGATCGGCGCGACGACCGGGATCGGCGAGACGGGCGGGATCGCGGCAAGGACCGCAGCCGCGACGACTGGCGCGACCGGCGCCACCACTGAGGAGCCCGCACCGCGCGCGCCGGCGCCGCGGGCCCTGACGCTGCGCCGATGAAGGTCTGACAGAACCCTGACCGCCGCGAGGCGGGCCGGCTGCTACCGTGAACGCATGCCGACCCACCCTCTCGGATCGCAGGCCCGCATCCTCCTCTCGAGCGTCTTCGGTCCGTACGCGCGCGACGACGAGTTCGGCAGCCGCACCATCAACCCGATGGAGCTCTACCACAACCAGGTCACGCGCGCGCAGGACGTCTTCTCGCTGCGCATGTTCCACCGCTCTTGGGGACTGATGCTGATCCAGGCGAACCTCGACGCCCCCTCGACGCTGCTCGACTTCCCGACCCTGCCGCGCTTCGTCGAGGAGCTGCGGGCGCACCGCTACGACATCGTCGGCATCAGCGGCATCATGGCCAACGTCGAGAAAGTCGCGAAGATGTGCGCTCTGGTGCGCGAGCTGCAGCCCGAGGCCACGATCGTGGTCGGCGGCCACGTCGCCAACATGCCGGGGCTCGCCGAGCGGATCGACGCCGACTGGATCGTCGCCGGCGAAGGGGTCCGCTGGTTCCGCGCCTTCCTCGGGCAGGACACCGCGGCGCCGATCCGCCACCCGCTCACGCTCTCGGCGGTGGAGACGCGCATCCTCGGCTTGAAGCTGCCCTCGCGCCCCGATCACACGGCGGCGACCCTCATTCCGTCGGTCGGCTGCCCGCTGGGCTGCGACTTCTGCTCGACCTCGGCGATGTTCGGCGGCAAGGGGCGGTTCGTGAACTTCTACGAGACCGGCGACGAGCTGTTCGACGTCCTCTGCCAGCTCGAGGCGGAGCTCGGCGTGCAGTCGTTCTTCGTCATGGACGAGAACTTCCTCCTCTACCGCAAGCGCGCGCTGCGCCTCCTCGAACGCATGCGCGAGGCGGGCAAGTCCTGGTCGCTCTACGTCTTCAGCTCGGCCAACACGCTCTCCCTCTACACCGCCGAGGAGCTCGTCGGCCTCGGCATCTCCTGGGTCTGGCTGGGCCTCGAGGGCAAGGAGAGCGCCTACGCCAAGCTCGCCGGGGCCGACACCCGCGCGCTGGTCGCCGCGCTCCAGGGGCACGGCATCCGGGTGCTCGGCTCGAGCATCATCGGTCTGCCGGAGCACACGCCCGAGAACCTCGACGCGGCGATCGACCACGCCGTCGCCCACGACACCGAGTTCCACCAGTTCATGCTCTACACGCCGGTGCCCGGCACGCCGCTCCACGCCCGCCACCGGGCGGAGGGGACGCTCCTCGACCGCAGCGAGTGCCCCGAGGCCGACGCCCACGGCCAACTGCGCTTCAACTACCGCCACCCGCACATCCCGGCCGGCGCCGAGACCGGCTTCCTGCTCTCCGCCTTCGAGCGCGACTTCGCGGTCAACGGCCCCAGCGTGGTGCGGATCGCCCGCACGCTCTTGGCCGGCTGGCGGCGGCACCGCGACCACCCCGAGCCGCGGGTGCGGGCGCGCTTCGCGCGCGAGGCGGCGGGCCTGCCGACCGTCTACGCCGGCGCGCTCTGGGCGGCCGAGCGCTGGCTGGTGGCCAATGCCGCGCTCGCCCGCCGGATCCGCGCGCTGCGCGCCGAGCTCACGGCGAGCTTCGGCTGGCGGGCCCGCCTCTCCGGACCGCTGGTCGGGCGCTTCCTGCTCGCCACCATGCGGCGCGAGCGCCGCCGGCTGCGGCGCGGGCACACCTACGAGCCGCCCACCTTCTACGAGACGCTGCAGCGCTGGGTGGTCCCCCAACCGGCGCCCGCGGCCCGGTAGCCCACCTTTCGCTCGCCTCGGGTAGGCTGCGGGGCCGTGCCCCCGGCTTTCGCCCCCCCCGCCCTCGCCTGTCGCGGCCTCGTGAAGCGCTACGGCGCCCTCGTCGCCGTCGACGGCCTCGACCTCGCGGTCGCGCGCGGCGAGTGCTTCGGCCTGCTGGGACCGAACGGCGCCGGCAAGACGACCACGGTCGAGATCTTCGAGGGGCTGCTCGTCCCCGACGCCGGTGAGGTCGAGCTCCTCGGGGAGAGCTGGCGCGGCGACGGCCACGAGCTGCGCACCCGGCTGGGAGTCCAGCTCCAGGAGACGAAGCTCCCGGAGAAGCTCCAGGTGCGCGAGGTGGTCGCCCTCTTCCGCAGCTTCTACCCCGCGGGGCTCGAGCCGGCCGAGGCGCTCGCCCGGGTCGGTCTCTCCGAGAAGGCGCGGGCCTGGGTGCGCACCCTCTCCGGCGGCCAGAAGCAGCGCCTCTCGCTCGCCTGCGCGCTCGTCGGCGACCCCGAGCTCCTCTTCCTCGACGAGCCGACGACCGGCCTCGACCCCGCCTCCCGGCGCCAGATCTGGGAGATCGTCGAAGAGCTGAAGCGGCGCGGGCGCACCGTGCTCCTCACCACCCACTACATGGAGGAGGCGGCGCGCCTCTGCGACCGGGTGGCGATCGTCGACCGCGGCCGCAAGCTCGCCGAGGGGACGCCCGCCGCCCTCGTCGCCTCGCTCGGCGCCGAGCACGTGGTGGAGATCGAGGCCGACGGCGAGCTCTCCGCCGCGGCGCTCGCCGACCTGCCGGGCGTCGAGGGGGTGGTCCAGGTTCCGGGCCAGGCCCCGTGCACCTGGCGCCTCACGGTGCGTGACGTCGCCCGCGCGGTGCCGCCGCTGCTCGCGCTGCTCGCCCGGGAGGGGCGGGAGGCGCGCCGCCTCGCCACCCACACCGCGACCCTCGAGGACCTCTTCCTCTCGCTCGCCGGCCGCGGCCTGGAGGACCAGGCGTGAGCCGCCTCGCCCGCTCGCCGCTCTACCAGCTCACCCGCGCCCGCGTGGCCGAGTTCCTGCGCGAACCGGAGGTCGCCTTCTGGGTCTTCCTCTTCCCGGTCCTCCTCGCCGTCGCCCTCGGGATCGCCTTCCGCTCCCAGCCGCCCTCGCCGCTGCCGGTCGGGTTGGCGGCCGGGCCGCAGGCGGCGGCGCGCCTGGCCGCGCTGGCCGCCGACCCGGGCCTCCGCCCCGAGGTCCTCGGCGAGGAGCCCGCGCGCCGCGAGCTGCGCAGCGGGCGGCTCGCCCTCGTCGTCCTCGCCACCGACCCACCCACCTACTGGCACGACCCCACCCGTCCCGACAGCCGCGAGGCGCGCCTCGCGGTCGACGCCGCGCTCCAGCGTGCCGCCGGGAGCGCCCCGGCCTTCCGGCCCGCCGAGCGGCTCCTGGAGGAGCGGGGCTCGCGCTACATCGACTTCATGCTGCCCGGCCTGCTCGGCATGAACCTCATGTCCACCGGCCTCTGGTCGGTCGGCTTCGCGCTCGTCCAGCAGCGCGCCGGCAAGCTGCTGAAGCTCCTGGTGGCCTCGCCGATGCGCCGCTGGCAACTGCTCGCGTCCCAGGCGTTGGCGCGGCTCGTCTTCCTCGCGCTGGAGGCGGCGGCGCTCGTCGCCTTCGCGGTCTGGGCGATGGAGGTGCCGCTGCGCGGCTCACTCGCCCTGCTGGCGCTGGTCTGCCTCGCCGGCACCGGGGCGTTCGTCGGGCTCGGGCTCCTGATCGCGGCGCGACCGCGGACCATCGAAGGCGTCTCCGGCCTCATGAACGTCGCGATGTTCCCGATGTGGATCGGCTCCGGCGTCTTCTTCTCGGTCGAGCGCTTCCCGGCCGCGGTGCAGCCGTTCCTGCAGGCGCTGCCGCTCACCGCGCTCAACGACGCGCTGCGCGCCGTGATGCTCGACGGCGCCGCGCTCGGCGCCGTGGCCGGCGAGCTCGCGAACCTCGCCCTCTGGGGGGCGCTCTCGTTCCTGCTCGCGCTGCGCCTCTTCCGCTGGCAGTGAGTGGTCCCGTGCGTCTCCGTCTCGTCCCCCTCGGCACCGGCGGCTACTTCCCGGCCCACGGCCGGCAGACGATGAGCTTCCTCCTGCTCGCCGACGGCGCGGCGCTCCTCCTCGACGCCGGCAGCGGGGTGGCGCGCCTCGCCGAGCCCACGGTCGCCGGGCTCCTCGCGGGCCACGAGCGCCTCGACATCCTCCTCACCCACTACCACCTCGACCACGTGGTGGGTCTCTCCTACCTGCCCGGGGTCTGGCGCGGGCGGCCGGTGCGGCTCTTCGCCCCCGCGCCGCCGCTCGTCGAGACCGGACCGGAGGAGGCGCTCGGCCGCCTGCTCGCGCCGCCCCTCTTCGCGGCCTCGCTCGCGACGTTTCCGCTCCCGGTCGAGGTCGTCCCGTATCGCGAGGAGCGGCTCGAGATCGGACCGCTCGCTCTGCGGCTGCGCGCCCAGCGCCATCCGGGCGGCTCGGTCGGGGTGCGGATCGGCGACGAGATCGCCTACGTCACCGACACCGTCCTCGACCCGGAGACGGAGCCGTTCGTGCGCGGTGTCTCGCTGCTGCTGCACGAGGTCTGGCTCACGGACGAGGAGGCAGCTGGAGGCGAGGCGGAGCGCGGCGGCCACTCCTCCGCCTCCGCGGTGGCCGACCTCGCGCGCCGCGCCGGGGTCGGCCGCTTGGTGCCCGTGCACCACCATCCGCGCCGCACGCCGGACGAGCTCACGGCGCTGGCGGCAGCGATGGCGGCGCGCTCGGGCCTGCCGGTCGCGAT
>JAHDVN010000166.1 GCA_023384635.1 Thermoanaerobaculia bacterium | reverse complement strand
ACGCCATTTTTTTATTGCGTTTTTACTCCCCCACTGGAGTATTACCACTCCTAGCCCCACCCACCGGCCCCCCTGCGGCCCCCGGGGGGTGGGCCGCTTCTCTATAGGCGCTCCGCGCTCACCCTTTGCCAAGCGGCTGCCGGGGTCACGGCCCGCGCCCCCGCCGCGGCGCGCGTGCGTTCGTCGCCGGTCACGAGGAGGGCATCGGGAGTCACGGCGAGGAGGGACTCGAGGTGGGCGTCGCCGCGCGGGAAGGTGGTCCGGGCGAGCGGGGCCGGCTCGACGATCCGGCCGTTGGCGGCGAGGTCGATCAGGATCTCGTCGACCTCGGCGGACGCAAGCACGTGGCGGGTGGCGATGCGCGGGCGCAGGAGGACCTGGCGGTACTCGGCGAGCAGTTCCAGGGAGAGGACGAACGGCAGCCGCCCGGCGAGCATCGCGTCGAGGAGGCGGGCGGTGGGGGCGGCGGGCTCGGAGGTGAGCAGGCCCGCCACCACCACGTTCGTGTCGACCACGAACGGGCCGGTCATCGCCGGCGGCGTACCGCGCGGGTCTCGCCCGCGGCGAGCTCGATCGCCTCGGCCTCGCCGAGGCCCGAGCTCGCCCGCACCCGCCGCACCAGCTCCTCGGCGGACACACGGGTCTTCACGCCGTAGGCGACCAGGCTCTCGGCCACGAGGTCGCCGAGCCCCACGCGGCGCCGCGCAGCCGTCTCCTTGAGGGCCAGGTGGAGATCGTCGGGGAGAGAGATCGTGAGGCGCGCCATGGGCGGAGAGTAGCACGGACGCACCAAAGCATCAACGCACCGAACAGCGGTCGATCAGGCGGGACCTCCTTGCCGGGCCGATCGCGCGCCGGAGCCGGTAGACTCGCGGCCTCTCCCGGCCGACGAGACGATGAGCCATCCCAGCCCCGCCCAGCCCTGGTACCGCGGCGCGCCGCCGCGGGCGTGGCGGGCGCTGGGGGCGGCGGGGGCGGGGTGGGCGCTCGACGCCTTCGACTTCGTCCTCTACCTGATGGCGATCCCGGCGATCCGGGCCGAGTTCGGGCTCGGGCCCGAGATGGCCGGGCTGCTCGCCACCGCGGCGCTCCTCTCCTCGGCGGTCGGGGGCGTCTTCTTCGGCTGGGTCGCGGATCGGATCGGCCGCACCCGGGCGCTGATGGCGACGATCCTCCTATACTCGCTCGCCTCGCTCGGCTCGGCCACCGCGGCCTCGGTCTGGCAGCTCTTCGCCTGGCGGGCGCTGCTCGGCCTCGGGATGGGGGGCGAGTGGTCGGCCGGCGCGGTGCTGGTGGCCGAGAGCTGGCCCGCCGCCCACCGCGGCAAGGCGATCGGCCTCATGCAGTCGGGCTGGGCGGTCGGCTACCTGCTGGCGGCCGCAACCGCGGCGCTGGTGCTGCCGCTCTGGGGCTGGCGCGTCCTCTTCGTGCTCGGGGTGGCGCCGGCTCTGCTCGTGGTCTGGATCCGCCGCCGCGTCGAGGAGCCGGAGATCTGGCGCGAGCGCGCGGCCACGGCGACCGGAGAGACCGGCATCCGAGCCCTCGCGGCGCCGGGCCTGCGCGGCCGGCTCGCCGCCGCGACGCTGCTCTCGGCGGTGGTGATGTTCGGCTACTGGGGCCTCTTCACCTGGGTGCCGGCCTACCTCGCCAGCGGCGGCGCCGAGGGCGGCGTGGGGCTCGGGATCGTCCGCTCGCTCGGCTGGATCGCGCCGATGCAGATCGGCGCCTTCGCCGGCTACCTCTCCTTCGGCTTCTTCGCCGACCGCTTCGGGCGGCGCCCCGCGTTCGCGTCTTTCCTCCTCGGCGCGGCGGTGGTGGTGCCGCTCTTCGGCGCCTTCGCGCGGACACCGATCCTGCTCCTCCTGCTCGCCCCGCTCGTCGGCTACTTCGGGCACGGCTTCTTCAGCGTCTTCGGCGCGCTCTTGGCCGAGCTCTTCCCCACCGAGGTGCGCGGCACGGCGCAGGGGCTCGCGTACAACGGCGGGCGCGCGCTCTCGGCGCTCGCGCCGTTCACGATCGGGGCGATCGCAGCCTCGCAGGGCCTCGGCCCGGCGCTCGCTCTCACCGCCGCCTTCTTCCTCGCCGGCGCGCTCCTCGTCCTGCTCGTGCCCGAGACGCGGGGCCGCGAGCTCGCGTAGCGCCTCGGGCTACACTCCCACCGGGGAGCACCGATGGAGACGCGCATCCCGCTCGCCTGGCGCTGGGCCGCCGAGGAGGCGGTGCTGGGAACGCTCGCCTGCGAGGAGTGGGATCTCGCCGCGCGCGGGGCGCACGGGCTCGCGGCGCGGATCGCGGCGCTGCCGGGGGCGGAAGCGCTCGAGATCGTGCCGGGGGTGCGATCGGTCCTCGTCCGCGCCCGCGAGGGGGAGGCGCTCGCCGCCGGGCCGCTGCTCGCGATGCGAGAGATCGAAGTCGCGAAGGACGGCGAGTCCGCGGGCACCGAGCACCGCTTCGCGGTCGGCTACGGCGGCGCGGGCGGACCCGATCTCGCCGCGGTCGCGGCGGCCGCGGGGCTCTCCGGGCGCGAGGCGGTGGCGCTCCACGCCGGCGCCCTCTACACCGTCGCCTTCGTCGGCTTCTCCCCCGGCTTCCCCTACCTGCTCGGCCTGCCGCCCGCGCTCCGGCTTCCGCGGCGCCAGGCGCCGCGGCCGCGCGTGCCGGCCGGAAGCGTGGCGGTGGCGGGGCCGTTCGCCGGCATCTACCCGCAGGCGACGCCGGGCGGCTGGCACCTGCTCGGCCACACGGAGACCGCGCTCTTCGACCCCCGCCGCGAGCCGCCGGCGCTGCTCGCGGCCGGCGACCGCGTCCGCTTCGTGCCCGCATGAGCACCCTCGAGGTCCTTCGGGGCGGCACCCTCACCACGGTCCCGGATCTCGGCCGGCCGGGACACCGGGCGGGCGGGGTGCCCGCTTCCGGGGCGATGGACCCGTTCGCCGCGGCCGCGGCGAATCTCCTGGTGGGCAACGAGCCGCGCGCGGCTCTGCTGGAGATCACGCTCCGCGGCCCGGTGCTCCGCTTCGGCCGCGCGGCCACGATCGCCCTTGCCGGCGCCCGCTTCTCGGCCGTGCTCGACGGCCGGCCGCTCCCCTGGAACCGGAGCGTCGCGGTGGCGGCGGGAGGGGCGCTCGAGATCGGCGACGCCCTCGACGGCGCCCGCGCCTGGCTCGCGGTGGACGGCGGGATCGCGGTGCCGGAGGTCCTCGGGAGCCGCTCGACCCACCTGCGCGGCGGCTTCGGCGGGCACGAGGGAAGGGCACTGGCGGCCGGCGACCGGCTGCCGCTGGGGCCGCCCGGCGACGGCCTGCCGCGCCGGCTCGCCGCGCCGCTCTTCGCGCCCCGGAACGGGCGGCTCGAGGTGCGGATCCTCCCCGGCGCCGGCGAGGAGGGGTTCACCGCTCTCGCGCGAGAGCGGCTCACCGCCGCCGAGTACCGCGTGAGCCCGCTCGCCGACCGCGTGGGGCTGCGCCTCTCCGGGCCGCCGCTCTCCCACACCGCCGGGGCCGACATCCCCCCAGAGGGGACGCTCCCCGGCATGGTGCAGGTGCCGGGCGGCGGCGAGCCGATCGTCTTCGGCCCCGACGGCCCCACCACCGGCGGCTACGCCAAGATCGCCACCGTCGCCGCCGCCGACCTCGGGGCGCTCGCCTGGCTGCGCCCCGGCGACCGGCTCCGCTTCCGGCGCGCCACGCTCGGCGAGGCG
Source organism: Thermoanaerobaculia bacterium (assembly GCA_023384635.1). GTDB lineage: Bacteria > Acidobacteriota > Thermoanaerobaculia > Multivoradales > JAGPDF01 > JAAYLR01. Next base: position 4,107 of record JAHDVN010000166.1, on the reverse strand, counting down.
CGCGAGGCGCTGGCCCGCCGGCGCGCCGCCGTCGCCGTCGCCGTCGAGATCTGCTCCGGGATCGAGGAGAATTCGCGAGAGGAGGGCGCCGCATGCACGCCATCGACCTGAACGCCGATGTCGGAGAGGGATACACGGACGAGCGGCTCCTCCCCTGGGTGACGACCGTGAGCGTGGCGTGCGGCGCCCACGCCGGCAGTGCCGCCGACCGCGCGCGCGTGCTCGCCATGGCCCGTGACCTGCGCGTACGGTAGCGCCGCCGTGGTCGCGGCGCTGGTGGGCGCGCTCGGGGCCGCGGCGGCCCGCCAGGCGCTCTTTCTCACCCACGTCAAGCCGCACGGCGCCCTCTACCACCGCGCCTGGCGCGACCCCGAGGCCGCCGCCGCCCTCTGCCGCGGCATCGCCGAGGTGGACGCCGGCCTCGCGGTCATCGGCCCACCCGGCTCGGCCCTCCTCGCCGCGGCGGAGGCCGCCGGCCTCGCGACCCTCCCCGAGGGCTACATCGACCGCCGCTATGCGAGCGACGGCCGCCTCGTCTCTCGCGACCGCCCCGGGGCGCTGCTCGCCACGCTCGCCGAGTCGGTGGCCCAGGCGCTCGCACTCGCCTGCGGCGAGGCGGTCGCCGCCGAGGGGGGCGCGCCGGTCCGGCTCGCCGTGCGGACGCTCTGCCTGCACGGCGACTCGCCCGGCGCCGGGGTGCTGGTGCGCGAGCTGCGCCGGGCCCTCGCCGAGGCCGGCATCCCCGTCCGCCCCGCGCTCCCCCCGCGGCGGGTCGAGATCTCCTAGCGTCCCCCGTCCGGGGCGCGAGCGGGCGACGCCGCTACGGTTCCTCGGCGAGCGCGGGCGGCGAGACCAGCAGGCCGCTCCAGCTGCCCAGGCCGAGGTCCTCGACCAGCGCGGCGACACGGCGCACGCCGGCCGGCAGCGGGAGCTCCCGGCTCCAGGCTCCGGCCTCTCCGGAGACCGGCACGAGCAGGTGCCGCGCCTCCTCCTCGCCGAAGACGAGCGACAGGCGCAGCGGCCCGCCTCCCTCGCGCGGTGCGCTCTCCCCCGCGAGGCGGAGGTGCGCCCTGCCCCCCTCCTCGACGACCCACACCGCCGTGAACGGCAGATCGCTCGGCGCCGTGCCACCGGCCAGCAGCCGCAGGCCGCGGGCCTCGGCCAGCTGCTCCGGCGTGCCGGAGCGCCGCCAGCGCGGCACCCGCAGCGGCGCGTCCTCGGGCAGGAGCCGCAGCTCGAGGGCGCGGGGGCGCCCGTCGACCGGCGCCGGCGTGCGGTAGGCGACGAGCAGCCGCCGCCCCAGGCCGGCGAGCGCGGCGTCGAGCTGCGCCTCGACCGCAGCCAGGTGGCCCGCGGTCTCCCGCAGCACCGCGCGGAGGAGCGCCGTGCGGGGATCGAGGAACGGGGCGAACGCCCCGGGGGCGGCCAGCGCCGAGCGCCGCCCGAGCTCCAGTGCGTAGGTCTCCCCCATGCCGGTGCCCTGGGTCAGCTGGCGCAGCCGGTCGATCTCGCTCGGCTCCCGCCGCGGGCGGCCCGCCTCCTCCTCCGTGAGGCCCACCGCCACCGCGACCCAGCCGAACGCCGCGAGCGCCTGGCCGGTCTCGGGGAAGGCGGCGAGGAGTCGGGGCGGGAGCCCGGCCGCGGCGCTCTCGCCCGCTCCCGGCGCGAGCTCGAAGTCGGTGAGGAGCACGAGCGCCTTGGCGCCGCCGCCGCGGTGCGCCGCGACCGACTCGAGCAGCCGCCGGGCGCGCGCCTGCACTGTGGGGAGGTCGGCGGCCGCCGGGTGTTCGTCCGGGCGCGCCCGCGCCACCGCCGCGAGGTCGGCGAACGCTGCCGCGATCGCCGCCGGCTCGCGGGTGGGGGCGAGCAGGCGCATCGGCTCGGGGTCGGCCACCACCAGCTCCACCTCGCCGAGGCCGGCGAGCCGCTCCGAGCGCCGGGCCAGCGCGAGGGCCGAGCGCACCAGCGTCTCGCGGCCGATCTGGCCCGGATCGACGTAGACCAGCAGGCTCCAGCTGCCGCCGTCGGGCGAGAGCGGCTTGACCGCGGTGATCTCGCGGAACGCTCCGTCCTCGAGCAGGAGGAGAGCGCCGGGCTCGAGGTCGCGGCGCCGCCGCTCCGACAGTCCGTCGGGAGGCTCGGCCACGACCTCAGCCTCGCGCACCAGGAGCTCCTCTCCGTAGCTCGTCGGCGGCTCCGAGGCCGGCAGCGGCACGGTGGCCGCAAGGGAGAGAATCGAGAGAAGGGCCGGAATCGCGCGCATCGCCACCTCCGTTTCCGTCCTCGAATCTACACCCGGCGCCGCTCCGGCCCGGCCGCCACCGGCGTGGGAGAATGCCCGCGATGGCGCCCGAGCCCCCCGCTCCCGACGCGGCCCCGCCGCGCCCCACCCTCGCCTCGTTCCTGCCCGGCCCGGAGGGCTGCCCGCCGGAGGAGGCGCTCGACCGCTTCCTCGCCTGGGCGGCGGCGGCCGGCTTCGCGCTCTACCCGGCCCAGGAGGAGGCGCTGCTCGAGCTCTGGGCCGGCCGCCACGTGGTGCTCAACACCCCCACCGGCTCGGGCAAGTCGCTGGTCGCACTCGGCCTCCACTTCAAGGGGCTCTGCGCCGGGGAGATCTCCTTCTACACCAGCCCGATCAAGGCGCTCGCGAGCGAGAAATTCTTCGCGCTGTGCGACGAGCTCGGCGCCGAGCGGGTGGGGATGCTCACCGGCGACGCCTCGATCAACCCGGAAGCGAAGGTCGTCTGCTGCACCGCCGAGGTGCTCGCCAACATGGCGCTGCGCACCGGCCCGGGGCTCGACGCTCCCTCGGTGGTGATGGACGAGTTCCACTACTACTCCGACGCGGAACGGGGCTGGGCCTGGCAGGCGCCGCTGGTGCTGCTGCCGCGGAGCCGCTTCCTCCTCATGTCGGCGACGCTCGGCGACATGAGCGCGATCGCCGCCCGCATCGAGCAGCGCACCGGCGTGGCCGTCTCCCGCGTGATCTCCGCCGAGCGCCCGGTGCCGCTCGACTACGAGTGGCGCGAGACGCCGCTCCAGCAGACGATCGAGTCGCTCCTCGCCCAGGGCAAGGCGCCGGTCTACGTCGTCAACTTCACCCAGCGCGAGTGCGCCGAGCTCGCTCAGGCGCTGACCAGCATCCAGGTGGCGACGCGCGACGAGCGGGAGCGGATCCGCGAGGCGATGGCAGGGGTGCGCCTCGACACCCCGTACGGCAAGGAGTTCCGCCGCTTCCTCTCCTTCGGGATCGGCGTCCACCACGCCGGTCTCCTGCCCAAGTACCGGCTGCTCGTCGAGCAGCTCTCGCAGCAGGGGCTGCTCAGGGTGATCTGCGGCACCGACACCCTCGGCGTCGGCGTGAACATCCCGATCCGCACCGTGCTCTTCACCAAGCTCGCGAAGTTCGACGGCCGGAAGGTCGGGATCCTCTCGGTGCGCGACTTCCAGCAGATCGCCGGCCGCGCCGGACGGAAGGGCTTCGACACCCAGGGGAGCGTGGTCGCCCAGGCGCCCGAGGAGGTCATCGCGCGGCGCGCCGCGGCGCGCAAGGGGAAGCGCCCTCCGAAGCCGCCGCCGCGCGGCGAGGCGAAGGGCGAGGTCTCCTGGACGGAGGAGACCTTCCAACGGCTGATCACGCGGCCGCCCGAGACGCTGCGCTCCCGCTTCCGGATCACCCACGGCATGGTCCTGAACCTGCTCCAGCGCGACGCCGAGGAGAACGACCCGACGCGTCGCAACTTCACGTCGCTGCGCGAGCTGGTCGCCCTCTGCCACGAGGACGACGCGAGCAAGCGGAAGCTGCTCTCGTTCGCCGCCTCGCTGGTGCGCTCGCTCCACCGCGCCGGGGTGCTGGAGGTGGAGCGCGACCGCACGAGCCCGTACTACTGGGTGGTCGTCGCCTCCGACCTGCAGTGGGACTTCTCCCTCTTCCACGCCCTCTCGCTCTTCCTCGTCGAGACGCTCGAGCACCTCGAGCCGGCGAGCGAGGCGTACCCGTTCGACCTCCTCTCGCTCGTCGAGGCGATCCTCGAGGATCCGGACATCGTGCTGCGCAAGCAGGTGGACCGCGCCAAGGGGGATCTCGTCGCCGAGCTCAAGGCGCAG
>JAHDVN010000165.1:7510-7811 GCA_023384635.1 Thermoanaerobaculia bacterium | reverse complement strand
GTCGCCGCCCCGGGCGAGCCGTTCGCCGAGGCGCTGCGCTGGGCCGGCGAGCGCGGCCGCGCGCGCTTTCTCGTCGACCCGGATCTCCCGTACGCCGAGCGCCACCGCGACCCGGTCCCCGACCCGTACGCGCTCTTCGGCATGGCACCGCAGGCCTATTTCGACCTCGTGGCGCGCGCCGCCGAGGGGCGGGGGGGCGGGGAGGACGACCGCCGCGAGGCGGGGATGGCGCACCTCGTCGGGAAGGCGCGCGAGCGGATGGGCGCTCCCGAGGAGACGGGCGAGCTCGTCGTTCTGGTAG
>JAHDVN010000165.1:0-7500 GCA_023384635.1 Thermoanaerobaculia bacterium | reverse complement strand
CGCGGCCGCGGCGGGCCAGTGTGGAGGTCCGGCACCTGCACCCGGAGAGCCTCGCGGCGCTGCTGCGCGACGCGCCACTCGCCCACGCCGCCTGGGAGCTGTTGCGGACGGGCGAGGAGATCCCTCCCACCTCGTTCGAGAAGACGCTCGCGCCGCGCGTGACCCTCGAGCGCGGCGGCCTGCGCCTGCTCGCGGGAGGCAGTGGCGAGGAGCTCGCCGAGCGCGCCGGCGAGGTCGCCCGCCTCGCCGCCCGCCACGCCGCGCGCCTCCTCCTGCGCGATCGGCCGGCCCTCGACCGCTGGGCGCTCGGGCAGGCCGCCTGGAAGATCGCCGCGGCCTCGCACCGCGAGCAGACCGAGGAGCGCCTGGCCCCCTGGCAGCGGCGCCTCTTCCTCGACTTCGCGCGGCGCTACGCGCGCCTCGAGGGACGGCTCGTCCCCGGTCTCTTCGAGTGGCTCGTGGCCGGCCGCGGGGTGGCCGACGACAACTTCGCCTGGGAGCTCTTCGACGTCCTCCAGAGCTACCCCTGGCAGGAGCGGGAGGCGGAGATCCCGACGGTGCGCGTGGACGGCGACGAGCTCGACCTCGGCACCCGGCGCCTGCGCTTCCGCCTCCGCTTCCGGCGCGCGAAGCGGCGGCCGGTGGCGATCCCGATCCGCCGCCGTCCGCGGCCGGAAGATCCGGACGACTGGCTGCGCGCCTTCGAAGGGGGCGGCCTCTGCTCGTACCCGCCGGAGGACCTGGTGGTCGAGGAGTACGGCCGGCATCTCGCGACCCGCGCCCGCTCGCTCCTCGCCGCGGAGAGCGCGCGCTCGGAGCCGTTCGTCGCGAGCCTGCTCGACGGCGTCGACCTGCGCGAGACGCTCCGCCACCGCGCAGACGACGGCCGGGTCTGGGTGCAGGAGCGCGGCCGGGTGCCGGGCAGAGCGGGAGCGGTGGTGGTGATCTTCGACCGCGACCGCCCCCATGCAGGGGCCGAGAGATTTCCGTTTCTGATGACTTGGCACGGCGAGCACCACCAGGAATCGGACATGGCCTTCTACGCCACCGACCCCGGCCAGCAGGTGGTCGGCCCCGGGATCCTCCGCGCCACCTACGGCGGCTTTCTCTTGACCCACCCGCCGGGCCGCCTCTGGGACCCCTGGCGCGACCCCGACTACGCCTTCGCGCGCGAGAAGGCGGAGGTCCTCCTCGCCGCCGGCATCGACTACTCCCTCGAGCGCCTCGTCGTCTACGTCGCCCGCCAGCCCCCCTCCGCCCGCCTCACCCGCCACGCCGCCCGCCAGGGCAAGCGCATCGTCTATCTCCCCCTGGGCTCCCTCTCCCCCGCCACCCTCCGCAAAGTCCGCGTCGTCCACCTCCTCGCCGGCCGCGACACGCGGCGGATCGCCAAGGAGTACGTCTGGTGAGGGAACCGCGGCCACGCACGATGTCCAAGATGTACCCACGCATGGAGGTTGCAGGCGCTGGCAGAGGTTCCTCTCTCGGAGAACTGGCGGAGTGCGGGCAGCCGGCAAGAGGCTTTCTGGGTAGGGAGGATGCGTGGCCTCGGCCCTCGCCGACTCCGCCTTGCCACGTCGCGTTGTCCTTCGTGTCCTGCCGCTGCTCGTGGCGGCAGGGCGCGGCAGGCTATCGATGGGATGCCGCCTGGCTCGCGCTCGCCTCAGCCTCCGATGATCTCGTTGAGGCCTTCGAGCACGCGGGCGAGCTCTTCGGGCGAGAGGCGGCCGAGCCGCTTGCCGAGCCGCTCGGTGGAGAGCGTGCGCACTTGACCCATCTTCACCCAGGAGCGCTTCGGCAGGCGTGTGGAGCGGACCTCGAGGGTCAGGGGGAAGCCGGCCGCGGGCTCGCGGCTCGTGAGCGCGAGCGCGATCACGGTTCCCGAGCGCTGGTTGAAGACCTCGTGGCTGATGACCAGCACCGGGCGCTGGCCCGCCTGCTCGTGGCCGCGCGTCGGGTCGAGCTCCGCCCAGACGATCTCGCCCCTCAGTACTCGGGCCACGGCGACTCCGCGACGAGCCAGGTCTCCGCATCGCCCCGCTCGGCGTCCGGGTCGAGCTTCGCGCACTCCGCCGCCAGCCGCGTCCTCTTCAGCCGCGCGAGGCGCTCGTGAACCGCCTCCTGAATCAACTGGCTCCGGCTCGCGGCGACACCCCTCCGCACGAGCTCGTCGAGCTCGCTCAGGGCGTCGGCGTCGATCGAGATGGCAATCTTGGCGCTGGGCATGTGGTCATGGTATCACCATCAGTCATACCGCCGGCTGCTCCGACTCGGCGGCGCCAAGCCGCGATGCTCTGTCGCGCCCTAGCCATCGCCTTCCTGCTCGTCGCGCCCGGCATCGCGCCCGCCATCGCGGAAGCGCCGGGGATCTGCCTCGTCCGAGCCGCGAGGCAGCAGATCGGCGTGACCGTCACCTACGACCCTGCCTATCGCCGCATCCCCTATCCCAACGGCGACATTCCGGGCGAGCGCGGGGTGTGCACGGACGTGCTGGTGCGCGCCTACCGCGCCTTCGGCGTCGACCTCCAGCGCCTCGTGCACGAGGACATGAGTGCCTTCTGGCCCCTCTACCCGAAGCTCTGGGGTCTCCGGCGCCCGGATCGCAACATCGACCATCGCCGCGTTCCCAACCTGGCCGTCTTCTTCGCCCGCCACGGCGAGTCACTCCCGGCCAGCGATCAGCCCAGCGCCTACGCCCCCGGCGACCTCGTGACCTGGCGCCTGCCGTCGGGCTCGCCCCACATCGGCATCGTGTCGGACCGGCGCTCCGCGTCCGGCACCCCGCTCGTCGTCCACAACATCGGCCGCGGCACCCTCGAGGAGGACGTGCTCTTCTCCTTCCCGATCACCGGCCGCTACCGCTACCTGCCCGAGCCGCTGGCCCGCGCCTGCGGCGAGGGCACCGGCGCTCAGCCGGACCCCTGAGCCCGGACCATCGACCGTCCCTCCACGGCTGGCCGGGACTCCGTCGCACTCTGATCCGGAGCGCGGCGATTCCAACGCCCCTCCGACGCTGCCCGGCGCGTGAAGCGGTGACGACCCGGCGTGCCAGCGCGAGTCCGTTTCGCCGCGTCGAGGTCTCCCTCGGCTTGGCTGCACCCGAGCACCCCTGTTGCCTCGTCTTCTCCCGCCGGGACGATGAGCTCGCCGGGTTCGAGAAGTCTCGGTCGCGGCGGGCCGCACGCGGCCGGGCAGCTCCGTCTAGGCCGCCCGGTCGCCGTCACGTTGCGGCCGCCCGCTCCTCGGCGCCCGGGCCGCCAGGGGCCGCCGGCAGCGCCGCCGGACCGTGGCCGAAGACCCCGCACCCCGCCGCCATGGCCGCCAGGAGCGCAGCGGCGAGCGGCGCGAAGTGCAGCGCCAGCCGCGCCAGCGTGACCTCGAGGAGGCGCTCGATGGGCCAGGCACCGGCCAGCAGGGCGGCGAGGTAGAGCGGCAGCGGCGCGGCGAGGAACCAGGCGAGACCGGTGGTCGCCCGGTCGCGGTCGCGGTGCCGCGCGAGCAGGGGCAGGGTGAGCACGACTGCGAACCAGAGCCCGCCCCAGTCCGCGATCGCGCCCAGGTAGGTCGGCAGCGCCGCGACGATCGCGGGCAGGCGCTCGATGCCCGCCAGCGCTCGCGCCAGCGTCATGTCGGCGAAGGAGTTGTCGGCACCGGCCGGAAGCGTCAGGCGCACGGCGAGCCAGGGCAGGTCCACGACCGCGACGGCCGCAGCGAGCGCTCCGGCGAGCCGGCGGCGGCCGCCGCGGGGGGCGCGCACGAGCGCGACGACGACGGCAGCGACGGCGAGCGCCAACCCCTCCTGCTTGACCAGCGGCAGGCCCGCGGTCGCCACCGCGGCAACGGCGAGGTTCTTCCTGTCGCCGACCTCGCCGCCGCGGAGGAAGGCACCGACGGCGAGCGTGAAGAGGGCGGCGAGCGGCAGGTCGGCGAGGAGACGCACCGCCTGTGCGCCGGCCAGCGGCAGCGTCGCCACCAGGGCGGCGGCGGCCAGGGCCGCCCGACGTCCCCAGCGGCCCGCCAGGACGGCCGCGCAGCCGCCCGCCGCCGCCAGCATGCCGATGCCGAGCAGGCCGGCACCGCCCCGCGGCGGGGCTCCGGCCAGCGCCGGATCGAGGGCCAGCGCCAACGGCCAGGCCAGCGGGTAGTCGGGGTGGAAGTAGGCGCGCGCCGGATCGGAGAGCCACACCAAGCCGTCCCCACCCGCCGCCAGCACCCGCGCCTTCAACCCCCAGATGCCGGCCACGTCCCATTCGACCGGGGGCTCGAGCGCCGCGATCGCCGCCAGCAGGGCGAGCACCGCGCCGATCGCGCCCGCCGCCGCCCGTTCGCCGCCGCTCCAGGGCGGCGCCGGCGGCGAGGAAACCGGCGCCGCCCCGCGCCGCCGATGCACCACCCCCGCCGCGACGAGGAGCAGGGCCGCCTCGACGGAAGCCGTGATCGGCCCCGCGGGACAGCCGACGAGCACGAGCGGCAGGGTGAGCACCGCATGGGAGACGACGCCGAGGGGCAGGGCCGCCGCCCACGCCGCTCCGACCCCGAAGCGACGAACACCCGCGAGCAGCTCGACGAGGGCGACCCCCTGGAGCGCGAGCAGCAGCGGCGCCAGTCCGCTCATGGCGTCGCCCCGCCGACGGGAATCAGGGCGAGCCGATGGCCGCGCGTCTCGATGCACGCCGCGTAGCCGGCGGCACGCAGCCAGTCGGTGTCCGCGCAGGTGCGCGGCGCCGCCGCCCGCACGAGATCGGCCCCGTCCGCCAGCCGGGCGCCGTGGGCCGGCGTCACCTCGACCCGTGCCGGAAAGAGCAGGAAGTTGCCGTACTGGTAGAGCAGGTCGTTGGGGCGGGCGAGGAAGACCCGGCGGCCGGCGCCGGGCGGAGCTCGCACGCCGGTGAAGAACGACCAGGCGGCGGCCTGCCCCGACCCCGAGGGCGGACCCTCCGCGAGGGCGCGGCGCCAGCGGACCTGGCCAGCCGTGGCGAGCGGGGAGAGGTTCTCGTCGGCCGCGATGGTGCCGCGCGCACGGGCGTCGCCGGCCGCGGCCAGGCGGGCGAGATACGCGACTCTCCCGGGCAGTGCCGCCGCCGACAGAAGCAGCGCGGCGGCGAGGACGAGCGCCGCGGCCACCCGCTCGCGGCGGCGGGGCCGCAAGGGCGATTCGGGAGCGGAGAGCACCCGGGGATTATGACAAGCGCCCTTCGTGGCGTGCGCCTCCCGGAGGGTCCCCGCCTCGGACCGACGCACGCCCCACCGAACCCCCTCGTCCTCCACGACATCGGCCGCGGCACCCTCGAAGAGGACGTGCGCCTCGCCTTCCCGATCACCGGCCGCTGTCGCTGCCTGCCGGAGCCTCTGACTAGCACCTGCGGCGAGAGCGCCGCCGCCGCAGCTCATCCGAACCGCTGAATCGACGCGAGTTTCGGGACCCGAAGCCGGGGCTACGAGAGGCTGCACACGCCGAGCACGCCCCGGATTCAACCCTGCAATCCTGGAGCGGAGCTCCACGATTGCAGGGATGATCCGCCGGCGGCCCAACCGCCTCTTCGGCCGGCATGGCTCAGGTCCGGCTGGGCACGGTCACGAAGACCCTGTTCCACCTCCGCAGGGCCGTCGTCCGAGGAGATCACGCGCCGTCGGCGCCGCCGCCGAGGGTTCAAATGGCCGCGTACCCAAACTGCAATCAGCCGAAGCAGCGGCCCTCGGGTCATCCCCCACCCCACTCAGAAAGCCTCCGCCGCCTGTGACCCACCGCAGAGGGTGCACAATCGCCCTAAACGTTGAACCGGAAATGCACCACCTCCCCGTCCGCCACGACGTACTCCTTGCCTTCGAGGCGGAGGAGGCCCTTGTCGCGGCAGGCGGGGAGGGAGCCGAGGCGGAGGAGGTCGTCCCAGGCGACGACTTCGGCGCGGATGAAGCCGCGCTCGATGTCGGAGTGGACGGCGCCGGCGGCTTCGCGGGCGATGGTGCCGCGGCGGATGGTCCAGGCGCGCACCTCGTCGTCGCCCACGGTGAAGAAGGAGATCACCCCGAGCAGCTGGTAGCTGGCGCGGATCACGCGGTCGAGGCTCGGCTCGGCGAGACCGAGGTCGGCGAGGAACTCCCGCTGCTCGTCGGGCGCCAGGCGCGAGATCTCGAGCTCGATCGGGGCGCTCACCACCACACCCTGGCCAGCGTCCCCCTCGCCGAGGCCGAACTCCTCGGGCTTGGCGGTCGCCACCCGGTCCTCGTCCACGTTCACCACCACCAGCAGCGGCTTGGCCGAGAGGAACTGGAACCCCCGGAGCATCTTCTCGTCGTCCCCCGCGAGTCCCAGGGCGCGGAGCGGCCGCTCCGCTTCGAGCGCCGGCAGCACCACCTCGGCCAGCAGCCGCTTCTCCCGCTCCTCCTGCGGCGAGAGGCCGCGCTTCTGGGACTTGTCGAGCCGCTCCAGGCGCCGCTCCACCAGGCTGTGGTCGGCGAGGATCAGCTCGAGCTCGAGCGTCGCGATGTCGCGGCGCGGATCCACCGCGCCGTCCGGGTGAGGGATCTCGGGATCGGCGAAAGCCCGCACCACGTGGAGCAGGCCGTCCACGGTGCGCAGCTTGCCGAGGTCGAGGCTCTCGGCCCCCTCGCCGCGCTCGATGCCCGGGATGTCCACGTACTCGACCGTCGCCGGCACGTAGCGGCGCGGCTCGTAGAGGTCGCGCAGTCTCGCGAGACGCGGGTCGGGGACGCGGGCGACGCCCATGTGCGTGCGCTCCGAGGCGGAGAACTTCCCCGTCTCCTCCGCCGAGGCGGTCAGCGTGTTGAACAGCGTCGTCTTGCCCGCCTTCGGCAGGCCCAGGATGCCGAACTGCATGTCGATCTCTCCGCCCGGTGGGATCCCGCGCCCGGCCCCACGTGACTCTGGATGGTGGCGCGCGCCCGGCAGGGTACCGGGAGCCGCGCGCAGGGTCAACCCGGCGCGCGCCGCACCTCGAGGCCGGCCACGAGCAGGGTCGGGGCGCCGTAGAGGCCGTCCGCCACCTGCCACTCGAGGTCCCGCCCCACCGCCACCGCCCCGGCGAGCAGGTCGCCGACCGTCCCCACCAGCCAGGCGCCCTTCACCGGCGAGATCGCCCGCCCCCCGGCGAGCGCGAAGCCGCAGACCGGCACGGCGAGGCGGTCGACCGCGAGATCGACGAGCGGCGCTCCCTCCAGGTCCAGGAGATAGAAGCCGCGGTCGACCCCGGCGACGAGCTCCCCGGGGCCCAGCGCCGGGTTCGGCTCGAGCACGAAGTGGGTCGGCGCCCGGCGCGGCAGGTCGCGGAAGCCGTCGCGGCGCACGCACCCCGACCCCTCCGCCGGCTCCCGCGCCTCCCACGAGGCCAGCAGCGGCCGGCGGAAGCACCCCTCCTCCACCAGCGCCACGCGGCGGGTCGGCATCCCCTCGCCGTCGACCGGCGCCTCGGCAGGCGCCCCCGGCCGCCGGCCGTCGTCGGTGAGCGTCACGCAGCCGGCGGCGAGGCGGCCGGAGCGGTC
>JAHDVN010000637.1 GCA_023384635.1 Thermoanaerobaculia bacterium | reverse complement strand
GCGTGAAGAGCGGGAAGAAGATCGCCATCGGCGGCAGCATCACGGCCACCACCCATGCGGTGGCGAGGTAGGCGCCGTCGACAAGCAGGCCGAGGAGCCAGGCGGGCAGGCCGGCGGTCGCACCGAGGCCCCGCAGCCAGGGGTGGCCGTGCTCGACGAGCAGTGTGGAGAGCCAGGACGAAGGGACGTTCGACCCCGCCACGGTGATCCAGAACACCCCGGCGAGGAGCAGGAGCATGAGCGGAAAGCCCACCACGCGGCTGGTGAGGAGGCGGTCGAGGGTGCGCTCCCAGGGGAGCTTCTCGGCCGCGCCCCGCCGGTCCACGGCCCGCTCCGCGATCCGCGACGCCTCCGCGTAGATCGACTCCAGCAGCGTGTCGTGGAGGCCCTCGCCCACCTCCCAGCGGAGGCGCTCGGCGCTGGCGAGGAGCGGGTCGTTCGCCCGCGCGGTCAAGGCCGCACCCCGCTGTCCGTCCCCGCCGCCGGGGCCGCCGCGGCCACCCCCGGCCGCACCAGCGAAGCCAAGCTCCCGGAGCGCACCGCCTCGACGATCCGGGCGTCGCCCTCGAGCAGGCGCAGCGCCACCCAACGGGCGTTGCCGAGGCCGGGGAAGCGCTCCCGCACCATCCGCTCGAGCTCCTCCACGGCGCGCTCGAGGCGCGGCTCGCGCGCACTCGGCCGCGCCGGACGGCAGGGGAACCGCTCCGCGGCGACGTCGGCGACGGCGGCCAGGAGCTCCGGGATCCCCACCCCCTGCCGGGCCGCAGTCGGGACCACCGGGATGCCGAGGTCGCGCGAGAGCTGCCGCGCGTCGACGCGCAGTCCGTGGCGCTCGGCCTCGTCGATCAGGTTGACGCAGAGCACGGCGCGCGCCGTGATCTCGAGGATCTGGAGCGCCAGGTTCAGGTTCCGCTCGAGCCGCGCGGCATCGGCCACGATCACCGTCACGTCGGGCTGCCCGAAGAGCAGGAAGTCGCGCGCCACCTCCTCGTCGGTGCTGGTCGAGAGCAGGGAGTAGGTCCCGGGCAGGTCGACGATCCGGTAGCGCTTGCCGTCGTAGGCGAATGCCCCCTCGGCGCGGGTGACCGTCTTGCCCGGCCAGTTGCCGGTGTGCTGGCGCAGGCCGGTCAGGGCGTTGAAGACGGTGCTC